>CAIXFB010000223.1 GCA_903918595.1 uncultured Actinomycetes bacterium | reverse complement strand
GGGCTCCCAGAAGGGCTCCCAGAAGGGCTCCCAGAAGGTGCAGGTACAGATGGATACTGGAAAGTGAAGTTGAATAAATCAGAAGGCTTCCACTGAGGTAGGAACGTGATGGCGCTGATAGCTACCTGTCCGCCTGCCTCCGGGTCGTAAACATCAGGTAATGCTGGCGGGAAGATTGAGTCCAGGCGCACCACGATTACCTGCGTATAGACCGCTGGAAATGTGATGATGCTGGTCCATTCTGACTCATCCACTAGCAGAGGCAATGTTGCTCGCACCGATGGCGTTGCAATGGGAGTCGAAGTCACGCTGGGAGAAGCGCTTGAGCTGGGCGTTGTGCTCGCTGTTGCGGATGGTGCCGGGGATGGTGCCGGGCTCGCGGATGAACTGGGAGTAGAACTGGGCGTAGAACTGGGAGAAGGGCTTTGGCCGGGAGATGGAGTAGTCGTAGTCGCAAGCGAGGGATCGGTCGATGAACTGGCCGAGGGACTGGGAGTAGCGCTGGCGTCTGGTGATGAGAGTTCGATGAAGGTCAGCGTGAGATTCTCAGGAGTAGCCAATGCCCGCACAGAGAATGTACCGTTTTGGATACCCGGACGGATCTCCATTCGGTCGATGACAGCCGGCGCCGCGAGAGTGAAAGTTATTTCGGTCCCAGCACCCCACGACGTACTCGGTCCAGAAGCCCAGAAAGTTGTTAAGTCCCCCCCGACAAGCGCCACCGCTGGGTTGCCGTATCCAGTGGAGTTCGCCGTGACATCAGAAAGTGTGACGGGTGAACCCGTGCCGGGGTTTATCCAATAGGCAAAGGAGCGCATCGCACTCGCCGTCCCACTCCTAAGGGGTGCTCCCAAGGGGGAGAACAAGGCCGCCAAGATGAATGCAATGAGGACAGTCATGACCACGACGAGGGCCCAATCCGCCCGTCGCGGGGCATTTTCGGAACGAGCGAGGGCTGTTTCGTTCGAGCGTGCTGCTGGGGCTATGGCTCGAAGCGAGTATCCGCATCGAGCGCAGTAGGTAGCATCCACGTAATTGCGAAAGCGACACTGAGGACACGGGTCGCCACCGATCACACCCAGGTCGTCGCTTCTACCAATAGACAGCGTTCGCCGCTGGATCGCATCTTGACGAGCTGGAGATTCCGCTGAGACCAACTGAGGTACAGCAGGAGCAGTGACTATGGGTAGGTATTCATCATCCCCTTGAATAACTATTCCAGGGCTAGCAGATGAATCGACGGCCACGGGCGAAGCCTCAACAACGGCCACTGCTTCGCTCTTACCCCAGAATCTCCACCAAGGCGCCTCCCCACCCAGACGCCGTCTCGCCCGTCGGATGGGAACTGGTGCAATAACGGCCTCTTCGGCAGCTGGCGCTGAGGGCACCTCGACTGCGACGTCCTCTTGAGTCCCTGCAGAATCTGCCGGGCTAGCAGCGGCTGAAGTATCAGACTCTTCAGTGGGGGTGGCGTCTGAATCTCCGTCAGTAGGGTCACTGGGCTTTGGATCGGGGACCCAAGGAGGATCCCCAACAAACTCCAGATATGCACCGCAGCCTGGACAGTAAGGGGTCCACGTCGTGTAGGTGCCACAGCGCTTACAGCGGATTGGCGTCTTGGTCATTGTTTGCCATCAACGAGCGTTGCTGTGACGTGGGCAGGAATGGCCACTGCGAGGAGTGTTTGAATGAGATCGAGACTCGACTCAGAAACGGTGTTTCCTTGCAGTGAAATACTGACCGCAGGTGGCCCGGGTGCGGACCACGTGCTCGGGTCTGTTGAGTCACGACTCGTGGTGACCGAGCCGCTGTCTTCGATGCCAACCTCTATCCCAAAGACCTCATAGAGATAGTCATGTAGACCCCTGGATGTACCGCGACACTCGTAAAATCGAATCGCGTGGGCTAGAGACTTTCGGACGGTGTTGTCATCCCAGCTTGCTTCTGGATTCACGAGTATCCATGCGCTCATGTATCGGACGAAGTCGATAGGAGCGATGTGGGCATCGAGATATGAGTCGTAACAGTCCAAAACTGAAATGATGGGTGCAAGAACATCATCAAGGCTGGCGCAAATCATTTGCGCAATACGATCGTCAGCCAGTAGCGACGATGTGTAATTGATCATCGGGAATGGATTGCCCAATCCTGGGACGAATCGACGACCCGGGACTGGTCCTGGTGAGGTTGAAATGCCAATGCCACTGTATGTCACCTTTGCAGCACCTCAAAGTCGCTCAATACGCTGAAAAGCAAATCATGGGGAGCCAGCGCAATGCGGTCCGTGGGTTCCGCGCGCTGACCGCTCACTGCATCCACAGGAATCAGCCGAGCGACATCCACGTAATCAATGCCATCCACCTTCTGCAGTACTCCATAAACGTCTCCGACTGAGATGTCTCGACCAAATGTCCATCCTGTGCCGTCGTATCCACCACGAAGCGGATGCACGAAGTTGGCAATGGCGATATCCGCCTTCTGCAACACCAGAGTGGAATCCACACCAGGTCTTAACGCGATGCGCGCTGCCACTGATACTCCCAAGTAACGAGGTGGCTCAATGCGCACAGTTGTTCCCACAAGGCGCCTCTCGTCAATGAAGGTCTGAACGCTGTCGAGGACCTCTTGACTAGGTCTAAAGACTTCAAACGGGACTCGACCATCAGGTATGTCAGGTATCACCAGCACCAAGACAGTGCCCGGGCTTCCGATCTCATCACCGGATAGACATTTGGTTCGCGCCAGTGACGGTGCTGCTCGGTGAACAAGTAGCTCAAAGTCTCCTTTGCTGACTGCTCGATCTCGCGATCGAATGAGAAGTGCTGCCCGAGCCTTCAGGTCATCGATACTCTCAGCGTCAACACCCCCAATGGCGGGAACGATATTCTGGACTCGCGCAACGAATGGAATGCTGGTGCGCAGAAGCCTCAGAGCACCCGTCTCGAGGTTACCCAGGACACCTCCACCTGCTCGGTAAAGCGGAACCCTTACGGTGGCACCAGCTTCAGGCGTTGCCCCGAATGTCCGAGCACTGCCGTCGTTCATGCGAATCAACGGACCAAAGCGCAAGGTGCCAGTGGTTGAGTCCAACGAGAAGACGAGAGCATCGGGCAATTGGTCAGCAAAAGTGTCTACTCGGTTCCACGTAACCCAGCCTTCAGGGCTGCTGACCTCAATAGTCAGGGCATCTTGTTCGGACACCAAGGGAAAATGACTGAGTTGGAGACTCTCACCCGGAGTTCCTGAGGTGCGACCTAGGGTCTCGTTGGAGAAATGTTGACAATGAGAGGCAGACACCCGCCCCCCAATCGTCACAACCGAGACACTATGGATCGTGGGACTTGCCACGTATGGTGGCTGATCTCCCTCCACGGCCACCACGCGGCACCTAAGCCAGGCCGCATCAATGCTGCCAAGGTTTGAGGTTTGATGCCGATCGATGTAGATCTGTATGGTGCCTTGACGATTCAACCCACCTGTGGTGTCCGAAATCAATTCGACGGGGTACCAGGCTTGCCCATCCCACGCTTCAAAAATGCGCGGAGGTCGCAAGGGATCAACGCCAATTCCATCAATCCGTGAATCAACGGCGAATTGAACGATGCAATGGGCGGCGGGCTTGGAGAGGCCGAAGTAGATGGCATCTCCAGGAGTAGGGACTTGGGAGAATGCAGCCAGGTCAGCGCCAACGCCCAGACTTGGATTGATGATGGAAAAAGCTCCACCATTGGGTTGGGAAAGTAATCCATTGACGGTGACCGACACCAAAGTGAGGTCATCGTCGGTGGTGAAGGTGATTGGGGTAGGCGTCCCTCGACGAGTGGTCGATACTTCTGCTCCCTCCAAGATCTGTACATCAGTCTCCTGAGGAACTGTCAGCATGAACTCCAGAGTGGTGTAGGCCGCCGCAGGCGGTCGCAAAGTTTCTCCAAGTAGTTCGAGGAACTTGATGTAATGGAGATCGGGAACTTGGTTCAGTCTAAATACGAGTTGGTCGACCATATAAGCAAAGGTCTCGATCAACGTCACCCCCGGATCGGCAACGTTGTTATCCGTCCACTCGGGCGCTCGGCGTTGCAGAAGGCGTTTGCCTTCATCAACAAAATCCTGGAACGCACGATCATCAAGGTTTGGTGTCGGTAAGCTCACGATTCCTCCGGGGATAACTGGGAAAGAGACCCCTCCTCATTTGGAATGAGGTAAAAGGGAACGAGCAGATTTCGCACATTGTAATTGTCCTTGAGGCGGTAGGTCACAAGGATGTTTGCAGTGGTGTTCTCATTATCAAAATGAACCTGAACGGTCACAACGTCGATCCGTGGCTCCCAGCGTTGGAGCGAAGCGGTGACATGGGCTTGTATTTGCGTGGAAAGTTCTGGTGAAGGCGACTCAAAAACGAGAGAGTGGATTCCGCATCCGAACTCAGGCCGCATCGGTCGTTCGCCGTAGGCAGTTCCAATGATGAGGGTGATTGCTCGTTCGATGTTTGCGACTCCGCCCACAAGGGCGATGTGGCCACGATCATTGAATCGGAGGGGAAAATCCACCCCCTGCCCAACGAAATCAGTGAGATCCATGGCTCATGCTCCCAAATTGACGATGCCGCCGGTGATGTCGATTGCCGGCGCCACCATAGACGCATCAACCTCCGCCTCCAGATTTATGGAAGCTGCAGAGATCGCGATCTCTCCGCCAGCTGTGAGTTCGAGTGCGCCTGCAGCACTGATGGAAACATCGCCCTCACCATTAATGGCGATCGCAGCCGCATTAACGGTGACCGCACCCTCTGAAGTAATTGTGACATCGGATGCACTGCTGATGAGAATAGGTTGCCCCTCCACGGTAATTATCTCGATACCTGTTTCGGGTGACAGGCGAATAATGGTTGAGGCCCCCATCGTTGTATTGAGGACCAAGCCGGGTGTCTCAGGGTCGTCCATGAAGAGCACTTGACTTCCAAGCCGTGAGGTGAATCCACGAATCATGGGAATCCCCTGGATGGCCTCTTCCCATGGGACCCCGGGAACTCTTTCGAGGTTATAGAGCCCACCAAGCACGTACGGTGAATCGAGTTGCCCATTGCCGAATGCAACCAGAACTTCATCAGTGGGTTCGGGAATGATCTGCATGCCCATTCCCCCGCTTGCGCCATCTTGAACGACGCGTGCCCAATTGCTCACATACAGGGGATCAAGCCAAGGGAAGTTAAGGAGTACACGGCCCATTTGCTCCGGGTCCTCAGAGTCGGTCACGATAGCTGGGTAGACGCCATGCAGCTTGCTCGTGTTTCGCGACTCCGCTGCGCCTTGGAGCCCGGTGAGTGTTCGGTCTTCCATGCCGCTGCACACAACATGGGTGCGATAGCCATGAAGCGATGCGGAATAGGTGTGGGTCACGCCAGTGATGGTGTACTCGCCGGTGAGAACGCCTGCCTCGCTGAGCCCCAAGGCTCGATTTGGCATCGCGTAGGGATTACCCCGCATCGTGATCTCAACATTTGAATAGGCGCCAGACATTCGAAAGGCCAATCCTTCGCTCGCCGACTCAGCCTGAACCTCATTCTGGGCGAACCGCATGAAGTTGATGTTTTGATTGATCCCACCAAGTTCAGCACCGAGCAGTTCTGGGGGTACCAAGTTAAGCGAGCTATCACCAATGGTCGGTCCCTCGCCGATTCCGGGTACACCTAAGGTCTGGTCCCACCCGCGCGCGGAAGACACAGCCGTGATCCCCGATCCTGAAACGGACGCCTTGAGATTGATGATGCGTTCATCTCCGACATTGAAGGAAAGCGGTGAGACCTCAACTCCTGGAAGCGGCGGCGGGGCTGTTTCGGCTGGTGTTTGTGGTCCGAACATGAGAACCGGCAGTCCTGTCACGGGGTCAATCTGGACATTGACGACGTACCCGATTTCGCGAGCAAGCCGGATGAGAAAGTCCCAATCTGATTCGTTTGACTGCACAGTCATCGGATAAACGGTGGGGGATGGGATAGCGACGGTTGGGATGTCGTGTTGCAATCCGATGAACTCGGCAATCTCGGAGTACATCATCATCGGGTAGCCCTTGGTATTCATACCGTGCAGCATTTGATGACCCGCGTCGTAGGCCCGCACCCGGCTAACCCGGCCGGTGGCACTTTCAAAGCCAACTTCGACCGTTTCTACTTGCCCGAAGAAGATTGCCTGACCGAGAGCGTTGTCGCCCACCACAGCCCGAATCTCCATGAGGTTGCCGATGCCGAGTCCGCATTCCTCGATGAGCAGAAATTGTGGGTCTGCAAATTCAACCTCGCAGGCGGCAGGCAGATTTACCTGGCTATCAACCTCTATGCGACGAATCTGATTGCTGAACACAGATGGGAGCGGTACGTCGTCGATGTACAGTCGAAGACTGAGGTCACTCGTGGAGCTTGAAGTGCTCACGTCCCGCCCTTTCGGCGCGCTCCGCGTGGGCTACTGGGATTCGGAGTCGGTCCCATTGGGCGTCCAGAGTCACCTCGTCGTGGAAGGGCAGCGCGATCCGGAACGAGTAGTCGCACACCCGCTTTGATGCGCAGGGGATCGGTTATCCCATTGACTGTGGCCAAGTCACGCCAGTATGCGGGATTTTTGTAGGAGCGGAAAGCGACATGCGCCAATTGATCCCCTGCGTACACCTCCTGGCTTCGCCTAGGCAGGTCTCCACCTGAGGTCGGGTTTGTTGGAAGTGCGGCGGATGGGTACTGGGTGATCGCAATATGCCCGGTGGCCCGGATCGGGCGCCCGCTGCCATCAAATTGAGTGAATTCAGCAGTGACGTTCTCTACGTAGCTAACCGGTGAGGTGAAATCTCCCCAGAGGACCATGACCATCGGTGCGGTACCGGTGCCCAGCACGGCCATAAGCGGATCTACTTCAAGGAGTGCAAGGAGGCGTTCGACGTCTGGCAACACAGTGTTTACCTCGGATAGTCCACCCTGCCGCGCATCCGAGCTGGTGCTGTCCAAAATGTAATCGAATTCAATAGTGAGCGGATTGGTGCCCAGCCAGTTGACCGGTCCTGAGCCGATCGCATCTGGAGAGGGATTAACCCCCCAACCTGCAGACTTGCTCACAGAGATACTGGAAGGTGGAACCCAGAAGGTGATTGCAGGAAGCGCCCCGGCCATCAAACTTGCGCCTTGCGATTGGACCGCTTCAGCGTCTGCCAACACGCTTGTCGGTGAGTAGGCCGCCATGTCACCTGCTGCCGTCCAACTTGTCATGGTCGAAAGTGCGCTCGACATTGCAGAGATGCCACCGGGAAGAACCACAAGACGAAACGGCTCGACAGATTCAGGTTGGTCAACTCCTGGAGTGAGGTTGTCACTTGTTGCGAAACCAGAATGGCTGAATGTTAAGGATTCCGTGCTGAACTCGGCACCCGAACCCGCCGAGAAATCTGGCTGCGTCCAAGAAACGGGATATGCGTCACGGAAGTTGTAGATCGCCTGCTGGAGATTCCCCTTGACGTCGAGATAGTTGATAGCGATGGACACTGCTGAAGCGCCCATATTTGCTGCGGCGGAAAACCACTGTGGGATCCATCCTGACTGGCTGGGTGTCCAGGGTCGGGTGAGTGTGATGTTGCCGTAGGTCAAATCGCCAATGACTTGGAAGCGAGTGCGGCTGTAGCCACCGGGTTGCAGATCTTGTGCCCCCAAAGACATCGAGCCCATGGAAATTGACTGCCAATTGGCCCCAAGAGTTCTGTCATCGGAAATGATGTCGACACTTAGCGAGAAACCAACGAAATTCGTCGCTGTATAGGTGGGATCGAAGGGTTCTGGCATCGAAGACATGCCCTAATCCTCTCTCATGAGACGACCGCGACGTTCCCGGTCACGAAAGAATTCATTGCGCAGGAGGTGACGAAGGTGGGGATACAGGGCTTGGGCATGACGCTCGAGCCAGAGTTCATCCCTGGCGGTGTCCATGCTGGTGTTTGGCTGGGATCCGCGTTTGACACCGGGCTGGCGTGCAGTTGTGTGTGCTGCGGTTTCCTCTGTCGAGGTTATGGGCGCGGGGGTTGGCGAAGGTGCGACCGGGCGCGGTGAGGCTGGGGAGGGCGAGGCCGAGGGACTTGCATGGGTGGCCCGACGCTGCACCGGTGCTGGCGCAGGGCTCTGAGGTTGAGCGAAGGAAGGCGTTGAACGTGAATCGGCTGAGGAATCCAAGGACTTATCTAGAGCTTCCACGGGGGAATTCGACGAGGGCGAAGTGGCCTGCGGTGAAAAGCGCTGAGGAGACGGCTTCCTTTCGATCACCAGGCGAGGCAAAGATGAAGTCCGGTCAGGTGCGATTGCGGTTGATCGCGAGACTATCGGCACGGTTCCCTGTGCACCAAGTCCGCGTGCCAGGGTTGTAGGTGATTGCCCAACCTGGCCCGAAGTTGTTTGCTCGTCACGTCCGACAAACGTTGCTTCGGCATGCATCGCCTGCCGCTCTGCCATCACCCCTGCCGGTGAGGTTTCAGCCGCAGGTGCAGTGCCTGAGCGCTGTTGGATCACATGGGTTAATTCATGGGCGAGTAGTCGTCGGGAGCGATCGCTCGTCAACGGGGCGCTTCCGGGAAGGTGAACAACGCCACCTGTCGCATATGAGTCCGCGGCGATGAGGGCTGCCGTTCTATCGACTGCTGTACCTCGACGAACGGTAACTTCGTTTGGTCTGTGACCCGTGACAGCGGCAACGGCCTCTTGAACATCAGCAGGGACAGTCACAGTTCTCTCATGATGCTCGCTGACCGGAATTGCACGGGGTAGTCCTGCATTGGGGATTTGTGGTGTCTGGGTAGCACGCCGCTGAACAATTGGCACTGAATCTCTAGATCCAGAAGTGGGAGAGTCTGAATTCACGACCGGGGGAAAAGCGCCGTCTTGAGATTCGGTTCTTGAGTGCGTGAGAGCTGGTTTTTGTGGAACGACCGGCAGCGTCGGGGCCTCTACAAGACTTTGTGAAGTAATCACCGGCGTGAGTGGTGTTGGTGTGCGCGGGGTTTGTGTGGTTGAGGGCGGAGAGGGTGTCACTGTTGGAGTTTGTGCATTGACCGGTGCATTTTCTGGTGTCGTGACGGGTGTTGACGTATCCACCGGTGTGGGTGGTGTTGGTGTGCGCGGGGTTTGTGTGGGTGAGGACGCAGAGGGTGTCACGGTTGGAGCCGGTGCTGAGGGTCGTTCTGCACCTGCTGCTGGTGTTGTGATGGGTGTTGGCGTGCGCGGGGTTTGTATGGGTGAGGACGCAGAGGGTGTCACGGTTGGAGCTAGTGCTGAGGGTCGTTCTGCACCTGCTGCTGGTGTTGTGATGGGTGTTGGTGTGCGCGGGGTTTGTGTGGGTGAGGACGCAGAGGGTGTCACTGTTGGAGTTTGTGCATTGACCGGTGCATTTTCTGGTGTCGTGACGGGTGTTGACGTATCCACCGGTGTGGGTGGTGTTGGTGTGCGCGGGGTTTGTGTGGGTGAGGACGCAGAGG
>CAIXFB010000222.1 GCA_903918595.1 uncultured Actinomycetes bacterium | reverse complement strand
GTGTTGCTGGGTCCTGGCACCGGAGACAACATGGGAGCCGCCCTGGCACTGGGCTTGGGTGCAGGCGATGTAGTTGTGTCACTCGGCACATCGGGCACAGCCTTTGCTTGTTCAGATGTGCCATCGCATGATGGCAGCGGATTAGTCGCAGGGTTTGCTGATGCGACCGGGCGCTTCCTTCCACTGGTCTGCACTTTGAATGCTGCTCGGATCTTGACCTCCACCGCCTCGATGCTCGGCGTGGATCTTGACGCGTTTGCCCAGCTCGCTCTCTCGGCGCAGCCTGGAGCTGGCGGTTTGGTGCTGCTGCCGTATTTCGATGGTGAGCGCACGCCCAACCTGCCTGATGCGCGCGGGTCCATGCACGGGATATCGCGCGATAACTTGATTCCGGCCAACATCGCCCGGGCGGCGATCGAAGGCATGCTGGGCGGCCTGGCCGATGCGGTCGATGCTCTCGTTGCCGTGGGTGTGACCCCGCGCCGAGTGCTCCTCGTTGGGGGAGCCGCTGCCAACTCGGCAGTGGGTTCGATTGCCGCAACGATGTTCAACGTGCCCGTGGAAATCCCCCCTGCAGGTGAGTATGTGGCCGATGGCGCTGCCAGACAGGCGGCTTGGGTCCTCAAGGGTGGGCCGAGCGCCCCGGATTGGGATGAACTCCGGGCGGGGTCAGTGGTGCGCTTTGAGCCGGCACCGGTGCCTGTTGTTCGCGAGCAGTACGCAACTGCGCGCTCCAGCCTCTATGCCCTCTAGGCACCCCAAGATGTTCTTCGCGTGACCAAATTGTTACGGGAAAACATGCCATAAGTGCCATATTCGCCTTGTGTGAGCTAGCCCACTTGCATATGTTGTGTCACACAACAATTCACAAGACGGCCTTTCTTCTGGCCCTATTGCTTCACGGAGGCGAAACGTGTCTGATGCCTTGACCCCCACTCCCGATAACAAGTTTGCCTTTGGGCTGTGGACGATTGGCCATCCAGGACGCGATCCTTTCGGCGATTCGACCCGTCCGCCGGTCAGCACTGCTGATTTCCTGCGGGGCCTAGCAGACATTGGCGCCTGGGGCGTGAGTTTCCACGACGACGACCTCATGACCTTTGGTGCGCCGGAGTCACAGCGCCGCGCAGAACTTGACGCCTTTAAGAAGTCTCTCGATGAGACGGGCATTGTCTGCTCGATGGCCACCACCAATCTTTTCTGGCATCCGCTGTTCAAGGACGGTGCGTTCACCTCGAACGATCGCAATGTGCGTCGCTACGCAATTGCCAAGACGATTCGCAATATCGACGTTGCCGCCGAATTGGGCGCACCCACGTATGTTTTCTGGGGCGGCCGCGAGGGTGTGGAAAGCGCAGCGAGCAAAGAGCCGCGCGATGCCCTTGACCGTTACGCAGAAGCACTCAACTTCTTTTGTGGCTACGTCAAAGACAAGGGCTACAACTTGCGCTTTGCGATTGAGCCGAAGCCGAACGAAC
This sequence comes from uncultured Actinomycetes bacterium, assembly GCA_903918595.1. Classification (GTDB taxonomy): domain Bacteria; phylum Actinomycetota; class Actinomycetes; order S36-B12; family S36-B12; genus CAIXFB01. The sequence continues at coordinate 8,650 of CAIXFB010000222.1, read as the reverse complement.
CCCGCGCAGATACTTTCCTGCCGACAATCGGCCACGCGATGGCATTCATCCAGACCCTTGAGTACCCAGAGATGGTGGGGCTCAACCCTGAGGTTGCCCACGAGACCATGGCCGGCCTGAGTTTCTACCAGGGCGTTGCGCAAGCGCTCTGGCAAGACAAGCTCTTCCACATCGATCTCAACGATCAAAAGATCGGTCGCTTCGATCAAGATCTTCGTTTCGGCTCCGAGGGCATCAAGGACGACTTCATGCTCGTCCGCTTGCTGGAGCAGAGTGGCTATTCCGGCCCCAAGCACTTTGATGCACGCCCGTACCGCAACGAGTGGGGCGATGGCATTTGGGACTTTGCCCGCGGGTGCATGCGCACCTACCTCGCACTCGCGCAGAAAGCGCGCGAGTTCGACCAAGATCCTCGAGTGAAGGAGGCGATGGAAATTGCCAGCGTCTTCGAACTCGCGGAGTCGTCTGTCGGACCGTATTCCACGGAGACCGTTCAGCGACTTCTGGACGAAAGCTTCGATCCCGATGCCCTCGCGGCACGCACGTATGGGAACGAAGCGCTCGACCAACTCGTCATTGATCGAATCCTCGGGATCTGATCTACGTCGGTCGGTACCCCGAGCGATGATGGCGATTCACTCCACTACAAAGCAGGGAAGCCTGCAGGGGAAGGAACTACACCGTATGTCAAGGAAAATGTATGGAGCACTCGCTGCAGTTGCAGCGGCATCGCTCATCCTCACCGCGTGCAGCTCATCGGAAGACACAGCAACTGATGCTGCAACAGCCGAGGCCACCGTGGAAGAGACTGTCGAAGAGGCAGTTGAAGAGGTCGCTGGCGGCGCCGGTGGCAACGCTTGCGTCATCCTCCCGGACAGCCAGTCTTCCGATCGCTGGGAGAACCAGGATCGTCCGGCCATCCAGGCTGCTCTGGAATCAGCAGGCTTCACAGCTGACATTCAGAACGCTCAGGGTGACACCAACCAGTACCTCACCATTGGCGATCAGATGCTCGCCACCGGTTGTGGCGTCATGATCCTCGTTGACCTCAACGGCTCAGGTGCAACCGTGGCTGAGAAGGCCAAGGCTCAGGGCATCCCGGTCATCGCATACGACCGCCCCTTCGCACCTGCTGATTACTACGTTTCCTTCGACAACGTAAAGGTCGGACAGCTCCAGGCCGAGGGTCTTCTGAAGTGCCTCGCTGATAAGGGCGTTGACCCTGCAGCGGCACAGGTTGTGTTCCTCAACGGTTCACCCACCGATGGCAACGCTGCAATGTTCAAGGAAGGCTATGAGACCACTCTCGCAGCCGCCGGCATCACCCCTGTCAAGGACGAGTCCGTACCGGACTGGGACAACCAGCAGGGTGGCGTCATCTTCGAGCAGATCTTCACTGACATCGGCGGCAAGGTTGACGGCGTTCTCGCTGCCAACGACGGCCTCGGTGGCGCAGCAATTGCTGTCCTCGACAAGAACGGCGTCACCGTTCCTGTGACCGGCCAAGATGCAACCCTTTCGGGTCTGCAGAACGTGCTCTTGGGCAAGCAGTGCATGTCCGTCTTCAAGAACACCGCTCTTGAGGCTGGCGACGCATCCAACCTCGCCATCGCACTCCTGAATGGCGAAGCACCTGAAGCACCAGCAACCGTTGACGTCGGTGGCGTCTCGGTCCCGGCGATCTACTCAACGCCGGTCATCGTGTACTCAGAGAACGTTCAGGAAGTTCTGGACGCCGGCACCGCGGGCTTCACCGCAGCCGAGCTCTGCACCGGTGATGTTGCCGCAGCATGCACGGAGTTGGGCATTCAGTAACAACTGAAGCCTGAAGTAGTGCAAGGTGGGGCCCACGGATTTCGTGGGCCCCACCTTCACAACCAGCGCAAGTATTCGTTTTCATCTCAGGAGGACTTGTTGACCACCTCACCCATACTTGAAGTTCGACAGGTGACCAAAAGTTTTGGCGCAGTCGATGTTCTCAAGGGAATCGACTTCGAGGTCATACCTGGCACCGTCACCGCCCTCGTAGGCGATAACGGCGCCGGCAAGTCCACCCTGATCAAGGGGCTCGCAGGTATCCAGCCCTTTGACTCGGGCGAAGTCACGTTCGAGGGCGTCAAAGTCAATCTCAACGAACCGCGCGATGCTGCTGAGCTTGGTATAGAAGTCGTGTACCAAGACCTCGCGCTGTGCGACAACCTCGACATCGTGCAAAACATGTTCTTGGGCCGCGAAGTCAAACGTGGTCTACCACTCGATGAAGCCGATATGGAGTCTCGCGCTGGCGAAACCCTGAAGAGCCTCTCGGTGCGCACCGTGAAATCGCTCAGGCAAAAGGTTTCTTCACTGTCAGGAGGCCAGCGTCAAACGGTTGCGATTGCCCGTGCGGTGCTCTGGAACAACAAGGTCGTCATTCTCGATGAGCCAACTGCTGCTCTCGGCGTTGCGCAAACCGAACAGGTTCTGAATTTGGTCAAGCGGTTGTCTGAGCAGGGCTTGGGCGTTGTGATCATTTCTCACAACCTGCAAGACGTCTTTGAGGTAGCCGATTACATCTACGTGCTCTATCTCGGCACCATGGTGGTCCGTCTGAAGCGTGAGGACACGAGCCCATCCGAGGTTGTCGAGTACATCACGGGCGGCAAGACCAATAACGCAGGTTCGAATGGAGACCTCGTATGAGCACCCAGTCAGACACTCCGGCCTACCTCCAAGCGCAGAACTCCACACTGAAAGACACTTGGGCCACCTACCTAGGTCGTGTGCGTGGCGGCGATATGGGCCCGCTCCCTGCGGTCATCGGGCTGATCGTTCTAGTGATTCTTTTCTCCTTCCTCCGACCGGTGTTCTTCACTCCACTGAACTTTGCGAACTTCTTCACCCAGGCAGCTGTGGTGGCAGTTCTTGCGATGGGCATCGTTTTCGTACTGCTGCTCGGCGAGATTGACCTTTCCGCGGGTGTCACCTCCGGAGTTGCCGGGTCACTTCTTGCCGTGACGATGGCTCGGAACGGACTGTCCTGGTACGTGGCACTCGCTCTTGCTCTGGTCGTCGGTCTGCTCATCGGTTTGTTCATCGGTGTGCTGGTTGCGAAGGTGGGAATCCCATCCTTCGTGGTGACCCTCGCGCTCTTCTTGGCGTTCCAGGGGCTGGTACTGGTGATCATCGGTGAGGGCGGCAACGTCCGCGTCACGGATCCGGTCATCTTGGCAATTGAGAACAGCAATATGCCGATCTGGTTGGGCTGGACTCTGTATGTGGTGATGGTGCTGGGGTACGTGCTCGCAGCCCTGGATGGCCGCCGGCGCCGCCTCGCTCGCGGTTTCTCTGGAACCCCGCTCTCGGTGATCTTGATTAAGGCCGCTGTGATTGCAGTGGTCGGATTTGCCACCGTGTGGGTCCTGAGCCTTGAACGAAGCACCAATCCAGAGGTAAACCCCCTCAGCGGAGTCCCGATCATCATTCCGATCATTGCGGTGATCGCGCTCGTTTTTGGCTTCATTCTTGAGCGCACCAAGTTTGGTCGACATGTGTATGCGGTTGGTGGCAACGTCGAAGCTGCCCGCCGAGCGGGTATTCGAATTCAACAGGTGCGCATCGCCGTATTCGCGATCTGTTCCACCACTGCAGCTTTCGCTGGTGTAGTGGCAGCAAGCCGGGCGGCATCGGTGGACCCCAACGCTGGTCGGTTCATCGTGCTCAGCGCTATTGCTGCTGCCGTGATCGGCGGCACATCACTATTCGGTGGGCGCGGCCGTATTTACGATGCCCTCATCGGTGCTGCGGTTGTTGCTGTGATCGATAACGGCATGGGTTTGCTCGGTTACTCCGCAGGTGTGAAGTTGATGATCACCGGTGGCGTACTGATGCTTGCGGCTGGTGCAGATGCACTGTCGCGAAAGCGTTCCACTTCTACGGGTAGGTAGGGTTCTTTCCTCGATGTTGCATACCAGCGCCGCAACTCAAGATGAGTTGCGCAGGCACAATTTGGCGCGCCTCGTGCGGATTCTGCACAACTCGGGTGCTACCACTCGGTCTGACCTTGTGGCGTCAACGGGACTGAACCGCAGCACCGTCGGTGTGCTTGTCACAGAGTTGGTCACCGCTGGACTGGTAGAAGAAGTTGCTGGTCCAGGAGGCAACGTTGGCAGGCCTTCACTTGTTGTTCGTCCCGTTGCTGATTCCGCGGTGGTCACGGCGTTCGATGTGCGCGTTGGAGTGACCGTTGGTGCCATTGTGGGTCTGGGGGGCACCACGCTGGCCACGGTGGAATCCCCGAACGGTCCTGGGCCACTCACCCCGGAAGCGGCAGTCGCCCAAATAGTTTCGATGGCTGCAGAACTCTTCAACGCAGTCCCTGATGGTGCGTCGTGGGTTGGTGTAGGCGTCGCAATTCCTGGTGTGGTGAATATTGATTCAGGACTCGTGCTGCTAGCTCCTAACTTGCAGTGGTCTGATGTTGAGTTCGGCGCGCAATTGGAGACCGCCATGAGACAAGAGTTCGGTGGCTGTCCTCTGGTGCACTTGGGAAACGATGCAAACCTTGGTGCGATGTCGGAATCAGTGCGCGGCGTCGCTCGCGGCCGGCACAACGTCATTTATCTTTCGGGCGATGTTGGCATCGGTGGTGGCATCGTGCTTGATGGCCGAATCCTTTCCGGCAACGGCGGATACGGGGGGGAGGTGGGTCATATGGTGGTGCGTCCTGATGGCCGGCGGTGCAGGTGTGGGTCTCAGGGTTGTTGGGAGACCGAGATTGGTCAGGAGGCGATTCTTCGGGCTGCAGGGCTCGATCCGAAGACGTCATCCATCGATGAATTCGTCAAACGAGCAGATGAGGGCGATCCGCAGGTACTCCTCGCGATGGATTCGATTGGTGACTGGATCGGCATCGGTCTCTCGAATCTCGTGAACACTTTTAATCCTGATGCTGTAATCCTCGGTGGCCATCTGGGTCGGTTACTCCCTTACACGGCGGCACACATCGCCGATCGACTTGCCCACTCGTTGCCAGGAGTGCAGGAGACCGCACTGGTCACTGAACCCGGTCTCGGTGCTCGAAGCACGTTGGTGGGTGCTTCCGAAGTTGCCTTCGGAAGGTTGCTGGCTGACCCGCTCGGAGAGGTTGAGTCCTCGCACGCCCTCGTGGCCTCGTGAACGATCTGACGGTCTCATTGAGGTTTGCGGAAGCAGACTGCGGTCTCATTGAGATTGATTTCGATTGTGCGGTAGGTGGCCGCGCCGTCTCATGGCGGGTTGATGGAGTGGAACTCCTTGCAGTGCACGGCAACGATCCCGTGGAACACGGGATGTATGTCATGGCGCCCTGGGCTGGCCGACTCGCCAAGAATGCCTTTGAGTTCCAAGACGTCTACGCGGAGTTCCCCGCGACTTATGGACAGTGGGCTGTGCACGGTGTGGTGATGAACGCTCCGTGCCCTCCTCCAGTGATCACCGAGACCGCAGAATTTGTGCAGGCGGTCTTCACCTCGGAACTAACCGGCTGGCCATGGCCGGCGCAGGTGCAGACGACCTGGGTGCTTGATCGGATGGGGCTGCGGACAGAGATCGAAGTGTCGACTCCCACATCATCCGAAGCGTCTTTCCCAGCAGTGGTGGGTTGGCATCCATGGTTTCGTCGGGAAATACTGCCGGGCAGTTTTGCCTCGTGGGGTGCGCCATCTGCGCAATTAGCAGTACGCGACGGCGCATTTGCAACTGGCGAGTTGGTCGAGATCGAGATGGCGATCGGCCCGTTTGACGACGCATTTCACGTGCCGGATCGAACCCTCACCGTCGCGTGGCCAGGTTGGGGCCATCTCGTGGTGGAGAACTCGGCACCCTGGTTTGTGGTGTTTGACGAATTGCCCGGATCTTTGTGCATCGAGCCTCAAACAAATGCACCCAATGCAATGAACCTTCCCGTGATCGAACCATGTGAGATGGTGCGAGCGGGGCAGCCGCTACGCCTTATGACCAGCTGGCGGATCGAGCGAGACAGGTTGACCGCTGGCAGCTGATTCGCGCGCAGCATCAATGATGCGCAAGTTTTCGATCACATCGCTTAGCAGCACTGGTGGCTCTGCTCCGTCGATGATTGCATCGCGCACCGCCGGGTAGAAGCTGGGCCAACGCCCAGGGGTGAGAGCAAGTCGGCTTTCCACAATCTCGTTGCCGGTGGCGCTGCGAAGGAAGGCGCGAGACGAGTCTGGTTCGATTCCCCAATCGTCAGCATTGGCTGAAATACCTGCGCGCAACGCGTCTTCCTGGGTATCACCGGATTCGATTCGGAGGCCGCCTGCGCTGCCAAGAATCACCATGCGCGGAGCATCAAAGGCCGACACCATGCTGGCAAAGAGCAGGCTGATCGCTCCACTTGTGTGATGCAACGTAAACAATGTTTCATCATCAGCTAGTTCACGATCGCGAATGGATCGTGCCGAGGCTGCCACCCAGCTCACCGGCCCGAGGAGGCGAACGGCTTGATCGACAAGGTGCGCACCAAAGTCATAGAGCACCCCACCCATTGCATCAAGGTCTGCTGACTCACGCCATTTGCCCGTGGGGGTGGGCCGAAACCTCTCGAAGCGGGATTCGAACCGATGCACGGCCCCGAGTCGACCATCGGCAACGGTTTCCATGGCGGTGAGAAAGTCCGAATCCCAGCGTCGGTTTTGAAATGGGATGACGAGTCGGTTGGCAGCCGCAGCCGCATCCGCAATGTTTCTGGCACTTGCGGCGGTGGGTGCCATCGGCTTATCGACCACAACATGTAATCCGTGCTCTAGGGCTGCGAGAGTGAGAGGGACATGGGTCACATTGGCACCCGCAACGACGGCAAGTTGAACGTCGAGCTCTTCGAGCCGCTCCATGAGTTCCTCGGGATGTGACAGCAGAACGGCCTGTGGGAAATCAGCGGCGGCCTGATCGCGTCGCTCCGGGTCTGCAGTGATGATCGCTCGGATCACGAGCCCTGGGGTGGCGGCGATCAACGGGGCGTGAAACACCCGGCCAGCTAGTCCATACCCGCAGATCACAACACCAAGAGGGGATTCCATGTAGGGAGTACATCACTTAGCATCTCGAATGGCCACTACCACCCAGCGTTAATAGGGTGTGAGTTCAACTACTTACTTGGGAGTTAGACATGCCGTACGCAACTCGTGACCTGCGCGGAACCGTTATCGCCATCACCGGAGCAACTTCGGGCATAGGACGCTCAGTAGCGCAGCAGGCCGTTGAACTTGGCGCGAAGGTAGCCATTGGTGCACGCAACGCCGAGCGTCTTGCACAGGTCGCTGCCGATCTTGGAGCAGAGAATGCAGTTGCAGTGCCGATGGATGTGCGCTTGCCAGAAGATAACCGGGCACTGATCGCAGCGGCAGTGCAGACTTTTGGAAAACTTGATTCGGTTGTGCCGAATGCTGGCATTGGAATGTATGGCTCCATTTTGGATCATGATGACGACGAAATCACCCGGATGATGCATACCAATTACGACGGGACTGTCTGGACGGTTCGTGCCGCAGTGCCTGAACTGCTCGCGAATCCGGAGGGTGGAGACATCGTCATTGTTTCCTCCGTTGCAGGATTGCGCGGTGGTGGCGATGAAGCTGTGTATGCCGGCACCAAGTTTGCTCAGGTGGGACTTGCTGGTTCACTCGATCGCGAGCTGCGCGAAAAGGGCATCCGGGTCACGGCAGTGTGCCCAGCTGGTGTCGGGACCGAATTCGCTGTGGGCACCGGCCGAGTTGCCAACGATCCGCGCTTTGCCGATTGGCTGACCCCGGATGACGTGGCACATGCTGTGATCACCACCCTGCTACAGCCGCGCTCGGTGCGGACCACGGTGTGGGCTATGTGGTCAATGGGGCAGCAGAGCTAGACACGGGTTCTACATACAGCTCTTGCAAGCTCGAAAGTGTGACCTGCGCAACAATATTTGATCATAAATGTACAGACAGCAATCGCTGGTGAGGACGACAATGTGCATGTCGCTCCCCCGAGCGATGGAGAACGGCGCTTGCGCTGAACTTCTCGGAGCCCGCGCAACAGCCCCCCAGCTGCGCGGGCTCTACTTTTCTGCGGAATCAATGAGTGCGCTGGCTAATCCTCGTGCCAGCGCGGAGATGTTGTGCGCGGTGGATACAGCCGCTGTGGCCACACGATGAGATGCGCACGACCCTGACTGTTCTCTGCATGCGCATGGGCAAGTGCATCGCTCAATTCCGTGACCGAGGTCAGTGTGGTTGACCCGATCGAAAAAGCTGCTGCCAGTATCTGCCAGTCGGGTGTGTACAGATCCACCCCGAGCTCTTCATGGCCAAAGGTTTGTTGATCAAAGCGGAGCATTCCGTAGCCGCCATCGTCAACGATGAAAATCGTGATCGGCAACGAGTGCTGCGTTATCGTGGCGAGCTCACCAAGTGCAAACATCGGCCCACCGTCACCGCACACCGCAAGAGTGGGAATCCCAACGCTGGCTGGGCCGATTGCAGCAGGAAGTGCATAGCCCAAGGTGCCCCAACCCACGGGATAAGCGAGACGGCGCGCGCGAGGCTGACGGCAATACCCGCCTGTCCAATACCCACTCACCGACATGTCACAGATGACGGCGCTCTCCTGCGGCCACGATGCATCAATCGCTTGG
>CAIXFB010000221.1 GCA_903918595.1 uncultured Actinomycetes bacterium | reverse complement strand
GTAGACAACCTGCTTCTCATCCCACGGGAGCGGGATTCCCCAACTCACACTTGATCGAGACATCGAAATGTCGACGAGTCCCTGCTTGAGGAAGCTCATGACCTCGTTGTAGGCGCTGCGCGGGGCGATCGCATCGGGATTAGCCTCGTAGTGATCGATGAGCGCCTGCTGGAAACTTGAGAGTTTGAAGAACCAGTTGTCTTCGGTCAGTTGCTCAACGGGGCGGCTGTGCACGGGGCATACCTGTTGACCTTCGAACTCGCCCGTGCCCGCCAACAAATCGCCGGGGAGTTTGAATTCTTCGCAGCCCACGCAATACGGGCCCTCGTACGGCGCTGAATACACATAACCGTTCTCGCGGACCTGCTCCCAGAACTTTTGCACACGTTTAATGTGGCGAGGCTCCGTGGTGCGAATGAAATCATCGTTCGCTGCGTTGATCGTCGACAAAACTGGACGCCAAGAATCTGTCACCAGCCGATCCACCCACTGCTGTGGGGTTACGCCACCGTCTTCTGCAGCCCGCTGCACTTTGGTGCCGTGCTCATCAACGCCGGTGAGGAACCAGACTTTCTCTCCACGCTGCCGGTGCCAGCGGGTGAGCACATCTCCAGCGGTGGTCGTGTAGGCGTGACCGATATGCGGAGCATCGTTGACGTAGTAGATGGGCGTCGTGACATAGAAAGCCTTGTCGTGCGCCGAGGAAGCCATGCCGACATCTTAGGAGTCGGCATCTTAAGAGTCGGCGCGAAGGCGAATCACTGCGTCGTAGACGAGGCGACGCTTGGCACCAAATGATGCGGCCACCTCAGCGATCGCATCTTTGCGGCTGATTCCGGCTTGTTCTAGCCGTAACACCTCCGCCACGAGCTCTTCATCGCTGCGTGCCACACCCGCATCGGGCGCGGCCCCTGCGATCACCAACGTGATCTCCCCACGCAATCCCTCTTTGGCTGCGGTCACTAGTTCGGCCAACGTTCCCCGAATCACCTGCTCATACGTCTTGGTCAACTCTCGGCATACTGCTCCTCCGCGGTCAGACCCAAAGACCGCCGCCATCTCTACCAGCGTCGCCTCGACCCGATGCGGGGCTTCAAAGAACACCATCGTGCGAGGTTCCGTCACCAAAGTGGTGAGTGCGGCCCGACGCTCACCTGATTTCCGCGGCAGGAATCCCTCGAAGGTGAAACGGTCTACCGGAAGGCCCGACACCGCCAGCGCCGTGATCACCGCTGATGGGCCCGGTACCACACTGATCGGTACCCCCGCGGCCAACGATGCCACCACGAGTGAATAGCCCGGATCGCTCACCGATGGCATCCCGGCATCGGTCACCACAACAACAAGATCACCGCGCTGAGCCGCCTCTATGAGTTCACCCGCGCGGGATCGTTCGTTTCCTTCAAAAAAGGAGACCACGCGCCCGGTGATCACAACATCAATCCGCGAGAGGAGATTTCGAAGGCGCCGAGTGTCCTCAGCGGCGATCACATCGGCCGCAGCGAGCACTTCGCGCAGCCGTTGTGAGGCATCAGCCGCATTCCCCAAGGGGGTGCCGGCGAGCACAATTCGACCACGCGACTCCGATTCACTCGCTGTGGGCACCTGCTCATCCTGACAGCGCGCCTACGATGACGTGGTGACGACGCGCACGGGGGATGCCGCAGTGGCAGAACGCCTCTATCCGCCAATGCCCAGCTTTGGCTGGCGCGGGTGGCTTGGTCCGCTCATCGTCACAGCGATCGCCGCAGTCATCCGACTCGTACACCTTGGTCGTCCGAACGCGGTCTCCTTTGATGAGACCTACTACCCCAAGGATGCATGGGCGTTACTGCGATTTGGCGTCGAACATAAGGCTGTTGAGAATCACAAGGATTTGATGCTCAGCGCAGGTGATAACTGGCGCACCGTCGAGGCCTTCACCAGCGAAGGTTCCTTCGTGGTTCATCCACCGTTCGGCAAGTGGACCATTGCCGCCGGCGAATACCTCTTTGGGGTGTCACCTTTTGGTTGGCGTATCGCCGTTGCCATTCTCGGCGTGCTCACCGTGTTGCTTGTGGCTCGAATCGTGCGCCGTATCACCCGATCAGATCTCATCGGAACCCTCGCCGGCTTCCTGCTCGCACTCGATGGGATCCACATCGTGATGAGTCGCACCGGCCTACTTGATGGCATTCTCACTTTTTGGGTCGTCGTCGCTTTTGGTCTTCTGGTTCTCGATCGAGATCACACCAGAAAACGACTCGCCAGCTTCGTCACCACGTTTGGTTTGGCAGCAACAGCCACTCGATGGGGGCCAAACCTCGGTGTTGGTCCGCTCGGCATCAGACCGTTGCGGCTCGCCGCTGCCGTTGCACTTGGCTTGGCGTGCAGCGTCAAGTGGTCGGGTTTGTGGTTCCTTGCGCTGTTCGCGTTGATGTCGGTGATCTGGGATGTGTCAGCTCGGCGCGCAGTGGGCACCGAACGACCCTGGGCCGCAACGCTTCTGCGCGATGCGCCCATAGCAGCACTCACCATGATTCCGATCGCCCTTGCGGTGTACCTGCTCTCCTGGACCGGTTGGCTCGTCACTGACACCGGATGGGGCCGCCAATGGGCTGACGAGCATCCCGATTCGATAATCCCGGCCGGCCTTCGATCACTGTGGCACTACCACGACGAAGCATGGGACTTCCATGTCGATCTCGAGTCGGAACACAGCTATTCGAGCAATGCACTGTCGTGGCCGTTTATGGCCCGGCCTACGTCGTTCTTCTATGAGGCTGGCGATGACATCGCCTCCGGCTGCGAGGTGGATAAGTGTTCTGCCCAGGTCACCGCACTGGGTAACCCGATCATTTGGTGGGCTGCGCTGCTCGCCCTGCCTTACCAACTGTGGCGGTGGGCTGCCAAACGCGATTGGCGTTCTGGCGCCGTACTTGTGGGCATTCTCGCTGGCTGGGGACCGTGGCTCATTTATTTGGAACGCACCATCTTCACGTTCTACACCGTGGTGTACGCGCCCTTTGTGATGATGGCGGTGGCCATGACGCTCGGCGATGTGCTCGGGCCGGCTGATGCGAGCCCACGCAGGCGCCAGACCGGAATTGCGGTGGTTGCAGGGTTCCTTGTACTCGTCATCGCTGCAGCGTGGTGGTTCTATCCCATCTGGACCGGCCAGGTGATCCCCTACGACCAATGGCGAATGCGCATGTGGTTCCAGTCGTGGGTGTGACCACCGAATTACTGAGCTAGTAAGCCGTTCATTTCAGCGATCTCCGCCTGCTGCGCAGTGATGATCTGCTGTGCGAGTTCAAGCACCTCAGGATCTGAACCCTCGGCGAGCACATCCTCCGCCATCTCAATCGCTCCCTCGTGGTGGGCGATCATGCCTGTCAAGAAGAGTTGGTCGAACTCAGGTCCACGTGCCGATTCAAGTTCTGCCAACTGATCATCGGTGAGCATCCCCGCCATCGTGTGACCTTCATGTCCGCCCGAATCAGCACCGAAGCGCTCAAGGAAGCCGTTCATCTGCGCGATCTCGGGGTCTTGCTCCGCCTTGATCGCAGCCGCCAACTCCAAGATCTCTGGATTCTCGCTCGTCGACAATGCGAAATCAGACATCACGATCGCCTGCTCATGGTGCGGAATCATCATCTGCGCGAACGCCACATCCGGGCCGGCAGCAGAGACCGCATCAGAGTTGTCGGATGAGCACCCCACCAAGGCGATTGCGGCGACCGACAAAGCGGCAGCGATGCGCACCATGCGTGATCTCATTTATTCATTGTGCGTCATGAACCCTGCCGCGCAAGCCGAGCCGCCAGCGGATGCCGTTGCTGAGCCTGCAGCGGCGGTTCTCACAGCTGAACCGGGAGGTTTCACCGCCCATAGAGGCTCCTGGCGGAGTCGGAAAGAACATTTGGTGGAGCTGAGGGGATTCGAACCCCTGGCCTTCTCATTGCGAACGAGACGCGCTACCAACTGCGCCACAGCCCCTTATCAAGCGGCCGTCAGGTTAGCAGTGGCAAACAATCAGAAGGTCCCGCAGGGTGGAAAGGACAAAATCAGCCAGTCGCCGACTCGGGCATAGCCGTACTGCGCTGCTGGGCTACGACCGGAATTTCCGCAGTTTCATCGGCACCTCGAGTGGCAGGTGCGGGATCAGCAAGATCGGCAGCGGTCACCCGGGGACGACGCATTGCCCGAGCCGTTTCGACCATGGCGCTGCCAGTCCATTCGCCTTCAACGGAGCGGTCGAGCGCACGCGGCATCGAAGTCGCCCGGGGAGCTGTGACATACGTGGGAAGGGTTGTGGGGACGGCTTCCCAACTTTGGTCGTCTTCTGCCCACGGGTCCCATGACTCGAAGTCGTCGAGATCACGCGTTCGAGGCGCAACGGCGTCCATCTCGACCTCGATGCGAGAACGAGCCGGGGCAACCCGGTGCACTCGAGCAGATGGTCGGGCTGCGCTTTTGCGAGCAGGCGCCGTCAGCGATGAAGCGATAAGGAAGGCAACCAAAGGAACCGCGGCCACTATCGGCAACCACATGGGCACCATCGCGGCGAGCCCAGCGAGCAGAGTGATCAAAACGGTCAAAGTGAGCGCACCGAGAACTACTGCCCGCCGCTTAGCGGCAACCTCTTGCGCATGGGTTTGGCGTTCGCGAGCCATCTTTCCCCCAGTCAAATTTCGTCCAGTGCCCGCCGGGTGGTCAGGGTGACTGCCTGAGCCAAGTGACCTCATTGCGGAGCTAAAACGAGCAGTTGATCGGACTTCGCTGATCTGATCGTGCCGACGTAGCCACATCGGAATAAGAACCGCCGCCCACAGAGCGATGATTACGACGTAGATCAGTCCCGTCACGGATCGAAACTTATTCCCCTGATTGGATGACAACGCGCAAGCAAGCAGTGAAACTTTTCGTGTCGCGCTAGAGCAAGAAGTCCGCAGATGGTTGGGCAGATCGAATTCGCGACACCGCATTTGGCAAAACCTGTCCGCGGAAAAGAACGTAGGTCAGGTGATCTCGCCAGGCACCATCAATATGGAGGTAGTCGGGGCGGGAGCCTTCAACGACATAACCGACCTTCTCCGCGACCGCCCGCGAGGCAAGATTTTCGGGACGAATGTTGATCTCCAGCCGATGGAGCAGGAGATCAGCAAAGCAAAAATCGCTCGCCATGGCCACTGCCATCGTGGTGATCCCTCGACCCGAGACAGCTTCGTCGATCCAATATCCGATGTAAGCGGACCGAAGAGACCCAAGGGCAATGCCACCAACGGTCATTTGGCCGACGAAACGGCCTTCATATTCAATCGCCCAAGGCAATAGCCGTCCGGCACGAGCTTCGCTCCGCGACCGACGCACCATGCCAGCAAATGTGGGCGCGCGTTCGCCACTCTCACGGCCTTCTTCGGGCATCGTGGCTTCCCAAGGCTTGAGATAGTCAGCATTACGACGACGAACCTCGCGCCAGGTTCGGGCATCCCGCGTGCGCAATGGTCGTAGCCGGATGTCATCTTCGACCAGCGTGACAGGCCACTGCGGGGTGGGCATCAGTTCGCGGGCGGCAGCGTGGCGGTGAAGTCAACGAGCCACGAGCGCAATTCCGGACCAAGGTCGTCGCGCTCACACGCAAGTGTGATGACGGCCTGGAGATAACTGAGTCGATCGCCGGTGTCGTAGCGACGGCCATTGAAAATCACTCCGCGCACGCCGCCACCAGCATCAGCCGGAAGTTGCGCCAGCACCTGGAGGGCGTCAGTGAGTTGAATCTCGCCGCCTTTGCCCGGTTTGGTTACCCGGAGGATCTCAAAGACAGCAGGATCGAGCAGATAGCGGCCGATCACCGCAAAGGAACTCGGCGCATCTTCAACC
>CAIXFB010000220.1 GCA_903918595.1 uncultured Actinomycetes bacterium | reverse complement strand
TCCTCGTGTTTTGGCGATTTCGCCCCGTCAGATCCTGGGGAGCGAGCACGAAGTTGATCAACTGATCGGTTAGCGCAGGGCTAGACCCGCGGCGGCCTCGAGCACGCACAAGGCGCCCAAACGCACCGTGCGCCCGTCGGCTGCATCGGCGCCCGCATCAATCTCGGTGATATCCATCGACGCCACACGGTCATCGCGGCCAGCCAGGAAAGCGAACTGGCGCAGCTCATCTGCACCTATGCCACCTGGCGCAGCTGCGGGGCAGCCCGGAACTTCAGCCCGATCACACACATCCACATCAAGATCCACATGCACCTGTCCGCCTGCACCACCAGCGATATCAAGCGCCTCGGCCATCACATCCGCAATGGGGCGATTGCGCAATGCGGAGCGAGGAATCACGGTGATGCCAAGTTCGCGGGCTCGCGCTGCATACTGCGGGGAGTTGGAAAAGTCTGCGATCCCAATCTGCACAACTCGATCCCCCGCAAGGCCTGCCTCTATCAACCTGCGCACTGGTGATCCGTTGCTGATGCCATCACGCAGATCGTGATGCGCGTCCAGTGTTATTAAGCCTGCTGTGCCAATGCGTTCAGCCCACATCGCGTTGCACACACTGAAAGTAATCGAGTTGTCACCACCGAGTGCAACGAGCACACGTGCATTGATCGATTCAACGAGTTCAGCGACTCGTGCCTCGCCTAATTCGTAATCGGGCTCTTGCACATCACCGAAATCAACTGCCCGCACGTGCGCCACATCTACATCATGGGTCCAGGAATATGTGGAGTAGCGGCTCAGCGCAGCGCGGATTGCAGCAGGAGTCAGGTCCGCACTGGTTGGGCTGATCGATGTGAGGTGGGCAGGAACTCCAATAACGGCAAGGTCAACAGGTGAATCGGCGGAGGCAGCATCTCTTGCTGCCAGCCATTGCTGCGCGCGCGGCCACAGCGGATCCTCACTCATGGTGCCCCCAACCGTTTGGATAGTTCATCAGCACATCGCCGCACCGCTCTGACCAAGTTAGCGCGCGTGGTGGCATCAACTTGCTCCGTGCGAAAGGTTAGCCCCACAGAGGCGATTGGTCGATCACTTCGATCACGCGCGCACGCTGCCACGGATGAGTAGCCCTCCGCGATGAATCCGTCTTCTTCAGCCCAACCTTGGGCGCGCTCATCCGTGAGCATCCGACGCAGCGCCGATGGTGTTCGCGGTCCGTTACCCGTTCGATCAACAAATTGCGCAGAAGTCGGAAAGAGCGCCCGCACCTGCGCGTCATTGACACAAGACAAAATCGAACGCCCCGATGCAGTGAGTGATGCGGGGAGTCGAACCCCCACCTCAGCGGCAATCGCCAACTTTGTTTTGGTGGATTCCGTGAGTAGATACAGAGTTTCGTTACCGTGCAACACACCCAGGTGCGCCACAGCTTGCACGCTGCGATCAATTTCGCCGATCAGTCGATGCAGTACTGGCCGCGCTAGGCCTTCGAGTGGTTCGTGGCGCAGATAGGCCGCACCGATTTCGAAAGCGCTGAGGCCAAGTCCCCATCGCTCCTCCTCGGGGAAGTGGGTGAGAAAGCCTTCGGCCTCCATCACGCGTAGGAGTTGAAAGATCGACGATCGAGGGATTGAAAGCCGCCGGCTCAAGGCATCGGCCGTGAGCGGTTGGGGTGAACTGGCCAAGGCACGCAGCACCTGAAGCGTCCGGCTCGCAGCTGGAACAGCCACCGACATCTTTCACCGCCTAAGTCTGAGATTTCAGACTCTAACCTGCCCAAAGCCCCTTCCGTGACCGGATCGCTGCCCCAAAGATGAGCCCATGACAATCACCACCCCCGGTCCCCGGCCTGTCCGAGCACCCACGGGCACCAAACTCACCGCCCAAAACTGGCAGACCGAGGCCGCGCTGCGCATGCTGCAGAACAACCTCGACCCGGCCGTGGCCGAATACCCCGATGATCTCGTCGTCTATGGCGGCACCGGAAAAGCTGCCCGCAACTGGGCAAGCTTCGACGCGATCGTGCGCACCCTGACCAACCTCAAAGCCGACGAAACCCTGCTCGTGCAATCGGGCAAACCGGTGGGTGTGGTGCAGACCCACGAGTGGGCCCCACGTGTTCTCATTGCGAACTCGAACCTGGTGGGCGACTGGGCAACCTGGCCCGAGTTTCGCCGGCTCGAGCAACTCGGCTTGACGATGTATGGCCAGATGACCGCAGGTTCTTGGATCTACATCGGCACGCAAGGAATTTTGCAGGGCACCTACGAAACGTTCGCGGCCGTTGCCGAACGCAAATTCGGTGGCACCCTCGCCGGAACGCTCACTGTCACAGCCGGTTGCGGGGGCATGGGTGGCGCGCAGCCGCTCGCAGTCACGATGAACGACGGTGTGTGTCTTGTCATCGACATCAACCCGGTCAGTTTGAAAAGGCGAGTGCAAGATCGTTATCTCGATGAGATTGCTGACGACCTCGACGACGCCCTGAATCGAGTACTCGCAGCAAAAGCCGCACGCCGACCACTCTCCGTTGGCCTTGTGGGAAATGCAGCAACGATCCTGCCCGAGATGCTGCGCCGCGATGTTCCCGTCGACATTGTTACTGATCAAACCTCCGCGCACGATCCGCTGGCCTACATCCCCGAGGAAATCGATCTTGGCGATGCGCGCGATTACTCAGATAGGAAACCCGAGGAATTCACCGAACGTGCGCAAGCGTCGATGGCTAAGCATGTTGAAGCGATGGTCGGATTCATGGACAAGGGTGCAGAAGTCTTCGACTATGGCAACTCGATTCGTGATGAAGCTCGCAAGGGTGGTTTCTCCCGTGCGTTCTCCTTCCCCGGATTCATCCCCGCTTACATTCGCCCGCTCTTCTGCGAAGGAAAAGGACCATTTCGTTGGGTTGCACTCTCCGGTGATCCGCGCGATATCCATCGCACTGACAAGGCCGTGCTTGATCTGTTCCCAGAGAACGATCATCTGCGCAGGTGGATCACCATGGCCCAAGAACGCGTTGCCTTTCAGGGTTTGCCCGCGCGCATTTGTTGGCTGGGTTACGGCGAGCGCGATAAGGCTGGCCTTGCATTTAATGATCTCGTTGCCCGCGGTGAAGTGGCTGCGCCCATCGTGATCGGTCGCGATCACCTCGACTGTGGTTCGGTCGCTTCCCCGTATCGCGAGTCCGAGGGCATGATCGATGGCTCGGATGCGATCGCTGACTGGCCGCTGCTCAACGCAATGGTGAATGTGGCGAGCGGGGCATCGTGGGTGTCGATTCACCACGGAGGTGGCGTGGGAATCGGCCGGTCCATTCACGCCGGCCAGGTCTGCGTTGCCGACGGTACCGAACTTGCCGCGCAAAAGTTGCAGCGCGTGCTCACCAACGATCCGGGCATGGGCGTGATCCGGCACGCGGATGCTGGCTACGACTTGGCGTGCGAGGTTGCCGTTGAACGCGATGTACAGATCCCGATGATGAACGGATGAGTTCCACACTCGTTACCAACATTGGTCTCCTTGATTCCCAGGACGATGAAATCGGCATGCGATCCAAGGCAGCTTTCGTTTTCGAGAACGACGTCATCACGTGGCTCGGTGCTGCGAGTAGTGCACCTGCCGCGGATATGCAGATCGACGTTGGTGGCCGGACCGTCCTGCCTGGCTTTGTGGACAGTCACGCCCACCTTGTCTTTGCAGGTGATCGTGCCCACGAGTTCGCAGCGCGGATGGCCGGGGAGAAATACAGCGCAGGTGGCATCGCAAGCACGGTGCAGGCAACGCGAGCAGCCACCGATGCCGATTTGCGGGGCAATGTAGAAAGACTCGTCAACGAACTGAACAACAGCGGAACAACCACGTTCGAGATCAAGTCGGGTTATGGCCTCACCACCCACGATGAAGAACGATCACTGCGCATCGCTGCTGAGTTCACCTCAGACACCACATATCTAGGCGCCCACGTTGTTCCTGTCGAGTTTGCCGATAATCCAGCGTCTTACGTCGATCTTGTCACGGGAAAAATGCTCGATGCCTGCGCACCGAATGCGAAGTGGATCGACGTTTTCTGTGATCGCGGCGCCTTCGATGTAGATCAAGCACGCTTCATTCTGAATGCAGGCATCGCGCGCGGTCTGCTGCCCCGCATTCATGCGAATCAACTTCAGCACGGCGAGGGAGTGCAACTCGCAGTCGAGCTTGGTGCTGCTTCAGCAGATCACTGCACGCATCTTGATCAAGCTGACATCGATGCGCTGGCCCATTCCGAAACCGTGGCAACGTTGCTTCCCGGGGCTGAGTTCAGCACCCGCTCGCCCTACCCCGATGCCAAGAGACTGCTCAATGCGGGAGTGACCGTGGCAATAGCAACGGACTGCAATCCCGGTTCCAGTTTCACCACCAGCATGCCTTTCGTCATTGCTCTCGCCGTTCGAGAGATGGGCATGACCCCTGCCCAAGCCATTCGGGCGGCGACCGTTGGCGGTGCTGCAGCGCTGCGCCGCACCGATGTTGGTCATCTGGCCCATGGGATGCGGGCAGATTTTGTAACCCTGAACGCTCCCGACACAATTCACTTGGCCTACCGTCCAGGCGTGGATCTCATCGATCAGGTCTGGCGGGCCGGAACACCCATCAGGAAGGCGGCCTAGCGTGAGTGCTCAGCAGCACACGGACTCTGATCGCGTAGTGGTGATCGGCACGCACGGCATGACGATCGATGAAGTGATCGCGGTGGCTCGCCACGGCGCCTCCGTGAAGATCTACGCCGAGTCACTGACCGAAATGGCCCGCACCCGCGCCCAGATCGATGCACTCGCTGCCTCCCCGGAGCCGGTCTACGGCATCTCCACCGGCTTTGGCGCCCTCGCGAATCGTCACATCGCGCAAGAAGATCGCCGGCAGCTCCAGCGCTCACTCATCCGCTCACACGCGGCGGGCATGGGCCCGGAAGTTGAGACTGAAGTTGTGCGGGCGTTGATGTTGTTGCGCCTAAAGACTCTGGCGAGTGGTCGCACGGGCATTCGACCC
>CAIXFB010000219.1 GCA_903918595.1 uncultured Actinomycetes bacterium | reverse complement strand
GTCGGGGTTCTCCGGGTCGTGTTCGATCTTGGCGCGCAACCGCTGCACATGCACATTCACCAAGCGGGTATCGGCGGAATGGCGGTAGCCCCAGACGTCTTGCAACAAGGCTTCCCGGGTGAACACTTGGCCTGGCTTTCGGGCCAGACACACCAAAAGATCAAACTCCAAAGGTGTGAGCGAGAGCACCTGCGCACCTCGGCGAACAGTGTGACCAATGACATCGATTTCAAGATCTCCGATGACCAAACTTGGCGATGACACATCATCAGTTCGACGCATCCGCGCGCGAATCCGCGCAACCAACTCTTTCGGCTTGAACGGCTTCACGATGTAATCATCGGCGCCTGATTCCAGACCCACCACGATGTCGACAGTGTCTGACTTCGCCGTCAACATGACGATGGGCGTTCCGGACTCGGCCCGGATGGCTCGGCAGATATCTATGCCATCCCGACCGGGCAGCATCAGGTCAAGGAGCACGACGTCGGGTTTGCTCGCCCGAAAGATGTCAAGAGCGGCTAGGCCATCACCACAGAAAACCGGCTCGAAGCCCTCCCCGCGCAACACGATTCCGAGCATTTCCGCGAGTGCTGCATCGTCGTCGACAACTAGTACCCGACCCCGCGAGGAACTTCCGTTGTGCATAGACATGTGCCTATGGTGTCACTTCAGGCAGACCAACGAGCAAGAACACGGCGGCCGGAGCGTTGTTCACCCCGTGGGCGACCATCGCCGCCCCTAATGAGCCCGTTTTCCACCGAACAAATCCGAATACCAGACCTGGGGCCAGCAGTACAAAGAAGCGGGTGGGCTCGAAGTGGAACGCAGCGAAAACAACCGCGGTGATGATGATCGTCCACGCCGCCCCCACACCCCGTCGCTGCAAGGCGCCGAAGAGGAGGCCGCGAAAGGCCAACTCCTCAGCGATCGGTGCTCCGACCATCAACATGAGCGCAAATACAAACAATGATGCGAACGAGGCAGAATCGACCAGTTCTTCGGCTGCCTCCGCCGCAAGAGATGTGAAATCACCGACGATCAGGGTTGTGATGGCGGCGATGATGGCGGCAAGAAACAAGCCCACGAGGCCGGCCAGAACACCCCAGCGCACGTCGGACCAACTCAATCGAAGATCGAGATCGATTCGTGGGCCATTTCCCCAACGCGAGGTCGCATACAGCGGCCAGCCGGCAAGGAGTAGCCAAGGGGCAGCCGACCCGACGATGATGAGAACGCCGATTGGTGCCGAGATTGCGATCAGGACCAAGCCCACCACGAGGCCGAGGATTTGGGCGCCAACAAGACACACCACCGCATCCCACAATCCCCATCGTCGACGAAGGTTCTCAGCACCCTGTTTGATGATTGCCTCCACTCGCGCGAATCTGATCTCCTCGAAGTTACCAGTCTCCTCTGCCTAGACTGAAGGCATGCGCAGTTCAATCCACCCGACCAAAGAACGACTGATCCTCACGACCGTTGAACTCATGGGTGGAGATCACCCTGACAAGGTTCATGTGGATCAGGTGCTCACGACCTCGGGTATTTCTAAGGGCTCTCTCTACCACCACTTTGAGGACTTCAGCGAGCTGATCGAATCAGCCCTCATCTACCGATTCAGCCTTAATGTGGACCGGAATATCGACGCAATCACCAACCTCGTGACGAGCGTTGCCAACCGCGAGGATTTCTTTCAAGGACTCGGCCACATCACCGCCATGACCCAAGGCGCTGAGCTCGCTTCGATCAGGTTTGAGCGTGCCCGCGCACTTGGCATCGCTGGCAACAGCGACCGGTTCCGCCTGCAACTCGGTGTCGAGCAGCAGCGGGTCACCGATGCACTCACCGATCTCTTCCGCGAAGCACAGTCAAAAGGGTGGCTAAATTCCGAGTTCGACCCGCGGGCTGCCGCAGTCTTCATCCAGGCGTACACGCTCGGCAAAGTCGTCGACGACGTCACACCAGACCCCATGAGCCACGAAGCCTGGATCGCACTCATCAGCCGGGTTCTCGAAAAAACTTTCGGCTAAAAGAAGGTGGGGCGCCCTCTCTTTGAGAGAACGCCCCACCAAGGTAACTGTGCGAATCAGTAACGGTACGCGTCAGCCTTGTAGGGGCCGGCGACGTCAACGCCGAGGTACTCGGCCTGAACCTTCGACAGCTCTGTGAGCCGAACGCCCAGTGCGTCGATGTGCAGGCGCGCGACCTTTTCATCCAGTGCCTTCGGCAGCGTGTAGACGCCGAGGGGGTACTGGTCAAGCTTCGTGAACAGCTCGATCTGCGCGAGCACCTGGTTGGTGAACGAGGTGCTCATCACGAACGAGGGGTGACCGGTTGCATTACCGAGGTTCAGGAGGCGACCCTCCGACAGCACGATGATCGAGCGGCCGTCGGGGAAGGTCCACTCATCAACCTGCGGCTTGATCGTCTTGCGGACGATACCGGGGATTGCAGCAAGGCCGGCCATATCGATCTCATTGTCGAAGTGACCGATGTTGCCGACAATCGCCTGATGCTTCATCTTCGACATCTGCTCCGCCGTGATGACGTCGAAGCAGCCCGTGGCAGTGATGAAGATGTCAGCGGTTCCGATGACGTCGTCGAGGAGTGCTACCTGGTAGCCGTCCATGGCTGCCTGGAGCGCGCAGATCGGGTCTACCTCGGTGATGATCACCCGAGCGCCCTGGCCGCGGAGCGAATCGGCAGAGCCCTTGCCCACATCGCCGAAGCCGCACACGACAGCAACCTTGCCGCCGATCATGGTGTCGGTAGCGCGGTTGATGCCATCTATGAGGGAGTGGCGGCAGCCGTACTTGTTGTCGAACTTGCTCTTGGTGACAGAGTCATTGACGTTGATCGCCGGGAACAGCAGTGAGCCGTCGCGCATCATGTCGTAGAGGCGAAGGACGCCAGTGGTCGTCTCCTCGGTCACGCCCTTGATGCCGGCAGCGATGTTCGTCCAGCGCTGCGGATCTTCCGTCAGAGTGCGGCGCAGTGTGTCGAGAACGACCGCGTACTCCTCAGAGGTGGAACTATCGGCATTGGGAACGACGCCGGCAGCCTCGAATTCCTTGCCCTTGTGCACGAGCATCGTGGCGTCGCCACCGTCGTCGAGGATCATGTTCGGGCCCTTGCCGTCTGGCCACATGAGCACCTGCTCTGTGCACCACCAGTACTCGGGCAGGCTCTCGCCCTTCCATGCGTAGACCGGAACGCCAGCAGGTGCATCGACCGTGCCGTTGGGGCCCACCACGACTGCTGCAGCGGCGTGATCTTGGGTGGAGAAGATGTTGCAGGACACCCAGCGAACATCGGCACCCAGCTCGACGAGGGTCTCGATGAGCACTGCGGTCTGAATGGTCATGTGCAGCGAGCCGGTGATGCGAGCTCCCTTGAGGGGCTTGGTCCCGCCGAACTCTGAGCGCATGGCCATGAGGCCAGGCATTTCGTGCTCGGCGAGACGAATTTCGTCGCGACCGAAGTCGGCTAGGGATAGGTCGGCAACCTTGAAATCAGGTGTGCCATCGGCCTTGAAAACTGACATGCGTAACTCCTCGAAGGCGCGCCTTTGTGGGGCGACGATTAGGTGGAGCGAACGTCACGAGGCTTCGATGGTTCGCGATGGGTGCGATCTCCATAGGGAGATCGCCGCGACGGAAACCAGGGCTCCGGACCATCAACGACTCCCCGATTCTGCCAGAGATTCCCGGATTATGCACAAGGGCACGCCCCGCACACGATCACAGCTCGGCTGGCCTTTCGATGTCCGGCTCGAGGAAGACATATTTGGCGCTGGGAATGGCCGCCCGAAGGGCCGCCTCTGCCGCATCAATATCTTGCGCAACCTCGATTCCGGTTGCACTGTGCGCGATCGCGATCTTGGCAGCGACCAGCAGTTCATCTGGGCCAACGTGCAAGGTGCGCAGATGGATGACCCGCAGCACCCCATCGCTGCTCTCCAGTGCAGCTCTGATGGCAACAACCTCTTCGGGTAGCGCGCTCTCCCCCACCAGCATGGCCGTCATTTCGATGGCCAAGAAGATTGCGATGACGATGAGCAGCAGGCCCACTGCCATGGCGCCCATCGCATCAAAGCGCCCGTTGTCAGTGATGACAGCGAGGCCAACTCCGATGAGGGCAAAACACAGCCCACACAGAGCGCCGATGTCTTCAAGCAAAATCACCGGTAACTCTGGTTGGCGCGAATCTTTGACAAACCGAGGAATGGACCGGTCACCTCGCGCATGGTTTGCCTCTTGGATGGCAGTGCGCAGCGAGAAGGATTCAAGAACAATCGCCACGAGCAGCACGACAACCGCAATCCACCAGTCTTCGAGCGGCTCGGGATTTTGAAACTTGTGTATCCCCTCATACAGCGAGAAAACACCGCCAACAAGGAACAGAACTATCGCGACAACAAATCCGTAAATGTAGCGCCGGCGGCCGTAACCGAAGTTGTGGTGAGCGTCAGATTCCTTCTTGGAACGACGATTGCCGATGATCAGGAGTACCTGGTTCCCAGAATCAGCAAGGGAGTGAATTGCCTCTGACAACATAGATGACGAACCGGTAAAGAAAAATGCAACAAACTTCGCAACGGCGATTCCAAGATTGGCAAGCAGCGCCGCAAAAACGGCTTTCATGCCGCCTTCGGTGCTCAACAGGTCACATGTTCCACGACAGCAACCACTCCTGCGGTGCTGACCAGCACCGCAGGCTCATCGGCGCGTAACACGGCTGCCTCGCCCTGCTGTAGCAGAACCGTTGCGCCACCGCCATGCGCTCTCACGCTGGCCTCTCCTTCGATTGCGAGCACGAGGCGGAACGCCCCTGATTCCAGTTGGGTCTCATTCGATGTGAGCGTCGCAGCAAAAGGTGCACCCGCAGGGGCGATCCGCTCCCCGAATTCCGACCTGAAAAGGATTTCATCATGGGAATTTGTCAAAGCCGCAAGAGCCGCATCCACAAAGACGGGCTTCGGGGTTAAGCCAAGGCGCACAACATTGTCCGATGAAGTCATGACTTCAAGACCAAGGCCCCGGATGTAGCTGTGCGGAACTCCGGCGGGCACATACATTGCATTGCCGGGTGCCAGCGCACGGAATTGCAGCAACACCGACACCAGTAGACCCGGATCGTCGGGGTACAGCTGCGCAATGGTTGCGAAGGCATCTACCTCAGCAGGACTGGCACCCACAGCCCGGACAGCACTGACGAGTTGTTCCGCCCGACGCTCATGATCAATCGCCCGCAGAGCCGGAATAGCCGCAATCGGGCCGTCATTTTCCAGAATTGAACACGCATTTTCAGCGCCGTCGATCTGCATCAAAATCGCATGCGCCTGCGGGCGATCACGCCATCCAGCAAATACTTCGAACTCTTCAATCGCTATGAGTAGTTCAGTCTTTTCATTGGCATCGGAGTACACCTGATCCGACCCAGGTTGGTCCTGTCGTTCAAAAGCAACTCGGGCCAACTGCGCATCCGTATGTACTTGAATCGACAGTGGTTGTGCCGCAGCGAGCAATT
>CAIXFB010000218.1 GCA_903918595.1 uncultured Actinomycetes bacterium | reverse complement strand
CCATCAGGGAGTACCAGCGCAATAAAGAGACCGGCAGCGGCGCCCACAAACATTGCAGGGAAGAAGGGGCCACCTCGGAATCCGGCACCGAGTGAAACCGCGTAGGCGATTGTCTTCAACAGAATGATTGCGACCACGGTGGAGACCGAAGTGAGTGCAGGAAGTTCAGTGATCAGCTCTTCACCCGATGTCAGAACGAAGATCACGTCTTCACCAGTCCACGCCTGCATCACAAGTGCAGTGATTGCAATCACCAGCGAGGCACCGATCAGAATCGGCAGATGGGGGCCAGGGCCAGTTGCGCGGGCTAGAACCGCAGCGAGCGCCCTTGCGATTGTGATGGCAACAGTCGCGATGATGGCTACAGGAACTGCCCAAGCAAGTTGGTCAACTTCGATTGCGGTCGGGGTACTACCCAAGCTGATGCTGCCGGCGAGAACGGGGCCGACGAAGAGAGCCAAGAGCGCACCAAGGGCCCCGAAGCCCACAACTTTCTTCACATCTTTTGCTGCAGTGACATGAAAGATTTTCGCTGACAGTCCGCCGATAACTGACCCGGTTGCTACAAGTGCAACTTCTGGGCCGAGCACCACCCCACCCCACAGGGACGCAAAAATCGCAAGAATTGCGCCGAGGTATGCCTTGGGCGTCAAGCTGCTGACCTTTATTCCACCGAGAGGTGAATGTCCGGTATCGCCCACGTAAGTACGCACCAGGTAGACGAGCACTGCAGCCAGAAGCAGGACTGCAATCACGTACCAGGCAGGAGTGGTGTCCCAGCCGCTCGGCACGGTTTCCCAGACATACCGAATCCCTGCGTTGACAAGTTCAAGAACGACGTAACCGAGAGCCAGGCCGACCACTGCGGCTGCGAGCATCGCTGGGAGCGGGCGCCTCGAAGTGGCGGCGTCAGGGATCGCGGGATGTGTCATGTCCATACCCAACCACTAGACCGTGTTGGGGTCTGCCGCTGGGCAGCAAAGGTTCCCTAAAAGTACTATCAGCGACTGTGAGCAACTCACCTGAAGTCATTATGTTTGTGCGTCACGGCGAAAAGCCTGGAGAGGATGGCCCCCCGCATGGGGTCAATGAGCACGGAGCGCACGATCCAGAGTCACTTTCGGTTCGTGGATGGATGCGAGCCGGGGCCCTGGGCGGGCTGTTTGCCGGAGCCCCGATGCACTCACATCCAGGGTTGGTCCGACCGAAGCGGGTGCTCGCAACTGCAGCTTCGGCGGGCAAGAAGAGCCACCGAGAGGTAGCGACAGCACGACCGATTGCCGCTCGGATCGGAGTAACTCTTGAAGACAGCTTGGCGGAGGGGAAGGAAGCCCATCTGGCTCAAGATGTGCTGGGTCAGACTGAACCCGCATTGATCGTGTGGCATCACGGCGCAATGGCAAAGCTTGTTGGTGAATTTCCTGTCGTCAACAAGAGTGACATACCGCAGGAATGGCCAGAGGACAGGTTTGATCTGATCTGGGTGCTCGTGCGAGAACCCGGTGATGCGGTGAATTACCGGTTCACTGCGATT
The DNA here is from genome assembly GCA_903918595.1 of uncultured Actinomycetes bacterium. Classification (GTDB taxonomy): domain Bacteria; phylum Actinomycetota; class Actinomycetes; order S36-B12; family S36-B12; genus CAIXFB01. The sequence goes on along the minus strand of CAIXFB010000218.1, from coordinate 5,558 downwards.
CCACAACTCTTACTCGCAGATGACCAAGGGAACACATAGCCTTACTTTTCCTTAATTGGACTGGTTTCCGGGTTTTTCCTGCTAACTTCCCGGCCATGGCTAACGATCAAGGACGTGTCACTTCCCCATGGGGACAAGGAATACTTTTCTTCGTTGTATTCCTCGTCATCGCTGTGGTTCTTCAACTAGCACTTGGTGCCACATTCTCAGCGGGGCTAGTACTGGGACAGGTCATTGTTGCGGCGATCGCTGCGATCCTGTTTGTGCTGCTCATGCGGTGGTTCAAAAAGCGTTCCTAGCCAGCGAAGAGCATGATCAGCGATCGGATCAGTGCGTAGGTCGCCACGACAAAGATGACTACCTCGGTGAGCCGGCGTGCTGAGCCGGCGGGCACCCGACGCCTCGACACAATTCCGATAGTGGATCCAAGAAAAACAATGAGAACTGCGATGACGATCTGCCACCAGATCATCGGTGGCAACCCCAGAACTGGGATTGTCACCAGGCTCAGCCCGGCAAACACCACCATCTGAGTGCGGATGTAGTCGGCGTGGTTCCACCCCTGCTTGATGAGGTAGGCCGCAATTGCTGGGCCACCCACCCCTGCATACGTGGTGACCGAGCCACCCCAGATCCCAGCGATGATTGCTGTTCCCCTGTGGCCGGCTGGTCGCCAAAAAAGCAAAGCGCCGAGTGATGCCAGCGATGAGATGGCAACGATTAATGGCCGGATGTCATTGCCGAGGAACCGCACACCAAGAAAACCAACAAAGACTCCGACCAGGATCGCAGGAACGAAACCCTTCATGATTGACCACTGAACGGTTCCCGTTTCCCGCCAGATCTGCCAGATAGCTTGAAAAAACGCCAGAAAGTTCACCAGCCCGATAGCTTGCGATCCGGGGATCAGCAAAGAGACGGATGGCGCTGCGACAAGGGCAAAGCCCAACCCGCTCAGGCCCTGCACGATGGCCGCCACCAAAAGAGAAACGGCGATGACCACGAGATCAGCGGTCGCCATGGATTCCCTTTCGCCAAGAATTGCAGGGCTACATCATGGCGTCTTGACTCCAAATACTCGAAAGACCGTGCCACACTGTGGCATGACCACTGCCACGGAAGCTGCCCCCTCCAAGATCACGATTGCTGGCCTTCGCAAATGGAACATCGTTGCTGGCTTTGCTCATCTGACGCAATTGATCCTGATCCTTGCCCTGGCCACTGATTTCTCGTTGCCGGTCACGGCCGCCTACGTTGAGGGCCCGCCCGGAACTCCTGCTTCAGCTCCCGTCACGTTGTTCGATACCCCGATTGCTCTCGGAGTTGCGCTCTTTTTCGGGCTCTCCGCGCTCTTCCACTTCCTCGTTGCCTCACCTTGGTTCTTCCCGAGGTACGCCGCCGGTCTCGCTGCCCGCCACAACTACTTCCGTTGGGTCGAATACTCGCTGAGCTCATCGGTGATGATCGTGTTGATTGCCCAAATTGTGGGCATCACCGACGTAGCTGCGCTCATCGGCATCTTCGGCGTGAACGCTTCAATGATCTTCTTCGGCTGGCTGCAAGAGAAGTACGAGACGCCCGGTTCAGGTGGCTGGTTGCCATTCATCTTTGGCTGCATGGCTGGAGTCGTACCGTGGATCATCATTGTGCTCTGGGTGATCGCGCCGGGATCGACTTCTTCGAACGAGACGCCCGGCTTTGTGTACGGGATCATCATTTCCTTGTTCATCTTCTTCAACATCTTCGCGCTCGTGCAGTTCTTGCAGTACAAGCCCGTTGGTAAATGGTCGAACTACCTTCGCGGTGAACGCGCCTACATCATTTTGAGTCTCGTGGCTAAGTCGCTACTGGCCTGGCAGGTCTTCTCTGGCACGTTGGTGCCGCCCGCGTAAACCATCACGCCAGTGCCGATCGAAGAAACATGATGTGACCAAGCGGAGTTCCGTCGGCTTGAACTTCCAATGAGACCTGCACCATGGTGATGCCTTCGCCTAGGGCTGGGTACGCACGCCATTGATCAGGGGTGAGCTTCCCGACGGGTGCGGCTGTTACTTCATCATCGCCGCTGCTTTCCACCTGGGCTGCCAACCTGATCATTGCGTTGACCTCCAAATAGGAATCAACCATCCGAACCAGACCATCGCGGTAACCAATAACGCCGGATCGAAGTTGAAGCAGCTCGATGAAAGTCTCAAAGTTCACTCCACTCGGCGTGAAGGGCAAGCGCACAAGTGCATCACCGTCAGGTGCGATGTCGGCTTCATAGCCCTCGCGCATGAGCAGTCCGCGACCGTTGCGGGGTGGGGCCGTTTCTCCGGCGATATTGATGGTGGTGGCCGGTGCAGATTGAGTTCTTCTAGCTTGATTTCTTTTCAGGCCACCCCCGAAAAGCCACACGAAAAACATCGAACAACCAATCACAGCGAGCAACGTGACAACGGAGTTACCTCCGAGTACTGCACCGATGAGCCCACCGACGATGATCCCTAGCGTGATGCCGAATCCGTAGGTGGCACAGCCTGATTTCTGTGGTGCCTTGGCGGCGCCGCGGGGACCAAATCCGGGGAGCCACATCGCTGGCCGCTCGTAGGTCCACTCCGCAGGCCGTGCATCGCCTTTTGCACTATTGCACGACGTGTGCGCGGGGGCCAGGTTCGAGATGTCGTCGGATCCGCCCCAGCTCACAGCAACAATGTGATCGATCGCATCAGCGCCTGCTTGGCCACAGATATAACACATGCCTTGGTGGGCACGCATAACCTTCTCGCGGTGCCGTTGATGGCGCCGAGTGCGACGCACTTTCGGATTGTTCATGCTCCCTCACCGCTGTCATCGTGATTTCACCAACGCTATCCGTTATGTCTGACAACGACCCTAGGATCGCCATATGACAAATGCGTGGATCGACCAAGGCTTTATCGCCTTTGATACCGAAACCACCGGAATCGATGTGTCGCTGGAGCGAATAGTCACGGCCGCGGCTGTCACTTTTATTGGTGGCGAACCGCTCGATGCCCAGTCATGGCTGCTTGCTGTCGACGTTGAGATCCCCGAGGCTGCCAGTGCTGTTCATGGCGTCACCACCGAAATGAGTCGCGCATCGGGGGTTGATCAGCGGGCAGGTTTAGCAGCGATGAGGTCCCATCTCGTTGATTCTGGGCTGCCGATCGTCTGCTTCAAATCCGACTTTGATATCCCCATTTTTGATGCGAATCTGGTCCGGTGCGGTTTGGAACCCCTCCCACCAAATCTTGCGGTCTGCGCATTTGTGATCGACAAACAATTCAACAAGTACGTGCGTGGGAAGGCGCAACGCCGACTCCAACCCACCGCTGCTCGTTACGGCATCGAGCTCTCTGATGATGATTGGCATGGAGCGGAGGCGGATGCGATCGCGGCAGGTCGAATATTCCTCGCAGAGCTAGCTGCCTACTCTGACATTGCGGCCATGAGTGGTGTTGAGTTATCTCGCGCGGTCGAGAGCTGGCGAGAAGAGCAGGACAGAGAGTTTCGGGAGTGGCTGGCTAGGCAGCCACCGCGCTAGTTCCCATTTTGCGAGTGATTGCTGGCACCACGGTCAAGTAGACCAACACATGCGACACCATCAACACAATTTTGGTTGACCATGCGACAGTGTCTGGCTGGGTCAATGGTCCGACCATAGAGATCACCAACACCACGATGGCAACGATGCTGAAGATTCGAGCGCCGCTTGCCAGCTTGATGAGTAGGCCAGCAAGAATCCCGCCGATCACACCCGACATCGTGGCGAATCCGATGAACTGGAACCACGCTAGATCCTGCAGGCCCTGTTCGGGAATCTCGACAACCGTGGGCATACCCAACAGCCCAGCGATGAGCCAGAGAATAAATGAGGCGATGCCACCGATGACTCCACCGACGAGACCGACGATCGCAAGGCTTCCCAGAGTTGGCTTTTCCATCTGCGCAGGATACTCGGTCAACTGTCGCGCAGCAGGCGCCGCAAGATCTTTCCCGATGCCGATTTCGGAATCGTGTCTGTGAACACAAAGTCATGCACCACTTTGTAGGTGGCAACTTTGTCTTGCATGAACGCAGTGATGTCGGCCGCGCTGATGTCCGCATCTGGTCGAAGTACCACGAACGCCCGGGGGATCTCACCGGCCTCTTCATCGGGGATGCCAATGACCGCTGCATCGGCAATTGCCGGATGGGTCAGCAGTAGTGCCTCGAGTTCAGCCGGAGCTACCTGGAATCCCTTGTACTTGATCAGTTCTTTCAGTCGGTCGACGATGGTCACGTGACCATCTGCATCAATCGTGGCGATGTCTCCGGTGCGCAGCCAACCGTCTTCGTCGATCGTGATGCGGGTGGCTTCGTCGTTATTCAAGTAGCCTTTCATCACTTGGGGTCCGCGCACCCAAAGCTCGCCGACGCCATCGGTTCCTTGATCCTCGCCTGTTTCCGGATCGACAATTCGGCATTCGGTGTTGGGAATTGTGAGGCCGACTGTTCCCGCTTTGAACTGGCCCGGCCACGTCACATGGCTGACAGGGGAGAGCTCAGTCATCCCGAAACCCTGCACCACCTCACAGTCGATCCGAGCGGCCGCAGCCTGCGCCAGTTCAGCGCTCAGCGGTGCTGCTCCGGAGAAGACCTGCTTCAAACTCGATAGGTCATAGTTATCAACGAGCGGATGTTTTGCTAAGGCAAGAACGATTGGGGGGACTGCGAAGAGTCGCGTGATCTTGCGCTCCTGAATGATGCTCAAACATTGCTCAAGGTCGAATCGCGGAACTGTGACGATCGTGGCTCCACGCGAAAGAAACTCATTCATGAGTACCTGCATCCCGTAAATATGAAAGAACGGGAGGACCGCCAGAACGATTTCGCCATCATCAATTGCCAGCGCATCTTCAACCTGAGCCAGATTCGCGATCAGGTTTCGATGAGTGAGCATGACACCCTTAGGAAAGCCGGTCGTTCCAGATGAGTAAGGAAGAACGACGATGTCTTCGGCTGGATTAATCGGCACCTGGCTGATCGGTGCACCGAATAACTGCTGAATCGGCGTGGTGCCATCGATGGGATCACCAATGATCACGATCTCAGAAATGTTGGTGCCGCCGATCGCTACTTTTGCGGTATCTGCGAAAAGGCCGATCGTGATGAGCAGCTTGGAGTTGGAGTCTTCTAACTGAAACCGCACTTCTTCGGCGGTGTAGGTCGGGTTCACCGTGCTGACCGAAACGCCTGCAACGGCCGCGCCATGAAACACGATGGCGAACTCGGGGATGTTTGGTGACATCAATGCGATGGTGTCGCCGGGAACCAGTCCCTTCGCCTGAAGCCCACCAGCGAAAGCGTGAATCATGCCGTTGAGTTGGCCGTAGGTGTAGGTGCGCCCGGTGGGCCCATCAATGAGCGCTGGTCGGTCTGGCACCCGGCTCGCTTCACGGAGTACATACTCCGTGATCGCAATGTCAGGTATTTCCACATCGGGCAGTGGGCTTGAGTGAATGATCATGGGGGTTCCCCTGGTTCCATCGAGATGCGAATCGCCTTGCCGGCAAGTG
>CAIXFB010000217.1 GCA_903918595.1 uncultured Actinomycetes bacterium | reverse complement strand
GCAAGTTGGGATGCTGTGCGCGTCGATCATGTGGAAGCTGACGGCATCGGTGACTCGGTTACTCTCGGCTCTCAGATAACTGTTCGTGCATATGTCTCCTTGGGGTCATTAACTCCGCAGGATGTTGCAGTATCAGTGGTATGCGGCCGAGTTGATTCGGCGGACCGTTTGGTGTCAACTCATTTGGTCACGATGGCTGTGGTTGAGCAATACGACGGTAACCGGATTCAGTACAGCGCTGATGTCGTACTCGACACCAATGGCTCATTCGGGTACACGGTTCGAATCCTTCCTCAGCATGTGGGGCTCGTAACTGGAGCAGATCTTGGCTTGCTGTCACTGCCGACCAGCACCTCTGGAATGACCGACGCGGTCCTGCGTTGATCAGCTCATCCTGACGAGCGCGGTACGTTCTACTGGTGCATCGTGATGGTGAAGGTTCCTGGGATCCACTTGGCGTCACTCCAGACGGTGCTGGTGGTGCGAACGTAGCCTTGTGGGCACAGGGTGCCGATCGAGTTGATCTGTGTGTGTTCGTCGACGGAGTTGAATCGCAGATCGAATTGACCTCTCGCCTGCACAACATTTTTTACGCGCATATCGATGAGCTGCCTGCAGGCACCTTGTATGGATTTCGCGTTCATGGACCTTGGGACCCGGAAACAGGTCAGCGCTGGAACCCGGCAAAACTCCTGCAGGATCCCTACGCACGAGCAATCGATGGCCAGTTACGGCTGAATCCAGCAATCTTCGGGCACAAAGGCGCCGACGATCTCAGTATCAACACCCACGATTCAGCTCCTTTCGTGCCGCGCAGTGTGGTGGTATCTGACAATTTTGATTGGCAAGGCGATCGCCCGCTCGAACGATCGTGGTCCGACACGGTCATCTATGAAACACATGTTCGCGGTATCACCATGAACCACCCAGGAGTTCCCGAGCACCTGCGCGGCACCTACGCGGGCCTAGCGACTGCCCCTGTCATTGAACACCTGAAGGCTTTGGGTGTGACCGCTGTGGAACTTCTTCCCGTTCACCATTTTGTTGATGAAGTCCATCTCCTGGAGTGTGGGCTGACAAATTACTGGGGATATAACTCCCTTGGCTTTTTCGCACCCCATGCTCGCTATTCCTCAGCTGGATCTCGCGGTGGTCAAGTGAATGAATTCAAAGAAATGGTGAAAACGCTTCACGCAGCCGGCCTCGAAGTGATTCTCGACGTTGTTTATAACCACACTGCAGAAGGAAATCAGTTCGGCCCAACTCTCAGCTTTCGTGGAATCACCAACGATGGCTATTACAAGCTCGCCGAATCAGGTCGCTACCACGTCGATTACACAGGTTGCGGCAACACTCTCGACCTTTCGCACCCACATGTGCTGCAGCTAGTCCTTGACTCACTGCGGTACTGGGTCAATGAAATGCACGTTGATGGGTTTCGTTTTGATCTTGCCTCTGCGCTGATTCGATCAACTGGCGACGTAGACATGCTCAGTTCCTTCCTCACCGCGATCTCCCAAGATCCGGTGTTGCGGCGGGCCAAATTGATCGCCGAACCATGGGATCTGGGCCCGGGCGGGTACCAAGTGGGGGAGTTCCCATTTCTGTGGTCTGAATGGAATGACCGGTATCGAGATTCGGTCCGTGACTTTTGGCGTGGCACACCAGGTTTACGGGAACTCGGTTGGCGTATGTCTGGCTCGGCGGATTTGTATGAGAGCGACGGGAAGCGACCGTACTCATCAATCAATTTCATAACGGCTCATGATGGATTCACCATGCGCGATCTGGTCTCGTTTGAGCGCAAACATAATGAAGCAAATCTGGAAGCAAATCGGGATGGCACGGAAAACAATCGTTCTCGTAACTACGGGCACGAGGGTGAAACCGACAACGATGAGATCAACGCCATCAGGCGCAGACAAATCCGCAACATGCTCACCACACTTGCCCTTTCTGCGGGGGTGCCAATGATCAGCGGTGGCGATGAGTTTGGCCGGACCCAGCAGGGGAACAACAACGCGTATTGCCAAGACAATTCACTGGCATGGTTCGGGTGGGACTGGGAACAGTGGCAGTGCGACCTAAATTCCTATGCTCAAGCAGTCTTTGCATTGCGGCGGGAGCATCAAGTTTTCCGCCAAACCCATTTTTCGCGGGGCCGGTCCCTCGTGGATGGCGGACCGGAAGATCTTGCTTGGTTTGACCGTTCTGGCCAGCTGATGAAAGAAGCGAGCTGGAATGAGCCATCCGCACAGACACTCATGATGTTTCTGGCCCCGCATCAGGTGGCTGATCCGTCAGCCCGGTCTTTCCTCCTCATCGCACATGGGGGAGGCGATGACATCGAGGTGACGCTCCCTGGGGAGCCCTATGCGACGGACTGGGAAGTCTGCCTCGATTCCTTCGATGGGGCCGTATGGCCAGGTGTGCAGCATGCCGCTGGAGCCAGGATCCCGATGCGGGCCTATTCGACCCTGGTGCTGCGCGCGGCCACGCAGGCCAGAGATGCGGAGTAAATGGCCGGCCAATAGGATGTAGGAGCGCACGCGGTGTGCGGCAAGGCGATAAATTCTGGAGCGTCGCGATGAAGATCGCTGTATGCGTTAAGCAGGTGCCAGACACTTGGGCTGAAAAACGTCTACGTGCAGACGATTCCACTCTGGACCGAGAAGCGGCCGACGGAGTCATGAACGAACTAGACGAGTACGCCGTAGAAGAGGCACTCAAACTCGTTGAAGCTCATGGTGGCGAGGTTGTAGTCGTCAGCATGGGGCCCGATCGTGCTGGCGAGACTGTTCGCAAGGCACTGTCCATGGGGGCCGATTCAGGAATTCACCTTGTTGATGACTCGCTGCATGGCTCGGATGCCTTGGCAACGTCGTATGCCCTGGCAACCGTGCTTGCCGGCCGCGATTTTGACCTCATCATCTTTGGCTCGGAATCAACCGATGCCCGAATGAGCGTGGTGCCGGCTATGGTCGCCGAACGCCTTGACCTTGCGCAACTGACCTTTGCTCAGAAGGTCGACGTCACTGGCGACACAGTGACCATTGAGCGCCTTGCGGATTATGGCTTCGACACGGTCACGGCAAGCTTGCCAGCCGTTATCAGCGTGGTGGAGAAGATCAATGAACCCCGCTACCCGTCATTCAAGGGAATCATGGCTGCGAAGAAAAAGCCGGTCGAAACTCTTTCCGTTGCCGATGCTGGTCTAGACGCGTCAAAGATTGGCGCGTCTGCTGCATGGTCAGGTGTCGCAGACTTTGCCGCTCGGCCACCCAAGGCGGCTGGAGTTGTGGTGACTGACGACGGTGATGGTGGGCTCAAGATTGCTGACTTCCTGACCAATCAAAAGTTTATTTAGTACCTGAGGATTGAGGAGCACGTAATGGGTGAAGTACTAGTACTCGTAGACCATGCCGACGGCGTCGTAAAGAAAGTCACTACCGAACTCCTCACCCTTGCCCGAGTCATGGGCGAACCCGCAGCGGTCTGGGTTGGCCCTGGTTACAACGACGCAGCATCTGCCACTCTCGCTGAGTTTGGTGCCGCGAAGGTCTATGTGGCAGAAGATCCTGCACTCAATGACTATCCCGTTGCCCCCACCGCTGAACTGTTGGCTTCCATTGTTGCCTCAGCGTCCCCGGTTGCCGTTCTCGTGGCCTCGTCAGCAGATGGCAAAGAGGCTGCCGGACGACTCGCGGTGAAAATTGACTCGGGTGTCATCACTGATGCGGTCGACATTGACGCATCCATGACCGCAACCCAAAGCGTTTTCGGTGGGAGCACGATCGTGCACTCTCGGGTCACCTCTGGAACTCCAATCTTCACAGTTCGCACCAACGCTGTCGCGCCCGTTCCTGCTCCCGGTGCTGCAACGCGCGTCGATGTCTCTGTCTCCCTGACAGCCTCTGCAACCAAGGCGCGGATTACTGGCCGCACAGTTGCAGCCAAAGGTGGCCGCCCCGAATTGGCTGAGGCCGCAGTGGTTGTCTCAGGTGGTCGCGGCGTCGGTTCTGCTGACGGCTTCGACGTCATCGAGAAACTCGCAGACTCCCTCGGGGGTGCCGTTGGCGCATCGCGGGCAGCTACAGATGCCGGTTGGTACCCGCACCAGTTCCAGGTTGGTCAAACGGGTAAGACCGTGTCGCCGCAGCTCTACATTGCTAATGGAATTTCCGGGGCAATCCAGCATCGCGCAGGAATGCAGACTTCCAAAACCATCGTCGTGGTGAACAAAGATGCTGAGGCGCCCATTTTTGAGTTGGCTGACTTCGGCGTCGTGGGGGATCTGTTCACTGTGGTGCCGCAACTCACCGAGCAGGTCGAGTCCCGAAAGGGTGCCTAACTTCGCCAACGGCGCTGGGGCGGGTCGAGCCGATCGCGGCTACGATCGAGCACCATGAGCAGGCGCGTGTATGCAGATCATGCTGCTACCTCACCCATGCTGCCTGAAGCCCGTGAAGCGTGGCTACATGCAAGCTCATCTGTGGGTAACCCCTCATCTCTGCACGCCAGCGGGCGCGCAGCTCGCCGCATCGTGGAGGAATCGCGCGAATCTATAGCCGCTGACCTCAATGCCCGTCCTTCCGCAGTGGTCTTCACATCGGGGGGAACTGAAGCGGACAATCTCGCGGTGAAGGGCTTTTTCTGGGCGTTGCGCGACCAAGGAACTGCGCCGCTGATCGTCACGTCTGCCGTTGAACACCATGCAGTGTTGGATCCCATTGAGTGGCTTGTTGACCATGAGGGTGCTCTCGTTCACTGGCTCGCAGTTGATCACGCCGGGCGCGTATCCGTCGCTGAACTCGAACAGGTGATTTCGACAAATCCGCACGCATTCGTCTCCATCATGTGGGCAAACAATGAAATCGGCACATTGATGCCGGTTGCTGAGCTTGCCAGGGTGTGCCGAGAGTTCGGCGTTCCCTTTCACACGGATGCCGTTCAGGTGCTGGGACAAATCCCCATTGACGTCGACCAATTAGGCGCTGATGCGATTACCATCGCTAGTCACAAAATTGGTGGCCCTTTTGGAGTTGGCGCGCTGATTTTGGATCCCCAAGCGACGGTCACACCGGTGTTACATGGAGGTGGCCAAGAGCGTGAAATTCGCTCAGGAACTCTGGACGCCTCCGCTGTTGCCGGTTTCGCCGCAGCAGTCCGGGTAACAGTTGCGCGGGTGTCGGAGCACACCGAGCACCTTCGGGCATTGCAAGCAAGGCTGATCGAAGGCATCTCCACTGTCGTTCCTGATGCAATTCTCAATGGCCCACAGGGCTCTGACATATCCTCTCGACTTCCGGCAAATGTGCATTTTTCGTTCCCTGGTTGTGAAGGGGATTCTTTGCTCATGTTGCTCGACGCTGCGGGAGTGGATTGCTCAACCGGATCAGCGTGTACGGCGGGCATTCCAGAACCCAGTCATGTGTTGCTCGCCTTAGGGGCAAGTGAAAATCTAGCGAGAGGCTCGCTCCGTTTCAGCCTGGGAAGAGATTCGACACAAGAGGACGTCGACACCATCATCGAGGTCTTGCCGGCCGCAGTTGATCGGGCGTTGCGAGCTGGTCGGGTCTCTGGCGGTGCGCGCGCATGAGGG
>CAIXFB010000216.1 GCA_903918595.1 uncultured Actinomycetes bacterium | reverse complement strand
GATATCACATTGACCACTGGGTGCCCACCTGCCTCACAGGCAGGTAACGCCGACTTTCTTCGCGGCTGTGATCAAGGCGCGGTCAAGTGTTGCAAGCGGGTCACCGGTGATCGTTGCGAGGTATAGGTACGTGGCGTCATAGGCCGAGAGGCTGTGGGTGACTGCGAGGGAAACGATCAGTTCAGGATTGCCTTCATCCAATGTTCCAAAGGGCACCTGCATGATGTCGTTGAGGATCATCGCGCTCGTTGCGGAAGAGATGTCTCCTCGTCGCAGCCAGGTGGTGACCACGTTCATCACCTCGAAGCGCCATAGCGCAGGAACGAGAGCTACGTGATCGTTGAGAAGACCACGTCGGGCCAACGCCTGAGGTGATGCATCTGCAGAGAACACTCGAGGGCAATGGAGGCATCAAGAATAAATGACTTCACTTTCTTCCGGCTTCGATATCTGTCTTGATGGATGTGCCGGGGGAAAGAGTTACCAGTCGCGAATCGACCTTCGCCCAGAAGGCCGACCAGTCCCGGCTCAAGGGCGTGTCCGAAACAGGGACTAATCGGGCGACCGGCCTACCGTGTTTGGTGATCGTGACCTCCTCACCCTCCTCGGCCCTCGCAAGGAGTTCGGAAAGATGTGTTTTGGCCTCGAAAGCGCCCACGGTGTCTGCCATGTGTGGATCATACGGTTAAGTCAACAAGTTTATTTTGATCCCACTCACCCGGCTGCGCGTTAGCCTCTCAAGTGTGAAACTAGTCGACGAAGAAGAAACTCACTTTGTACCGCGTGGCAGATAGTGGCTTCAAGATCATCTCGCCCGAAACTCCCGAATACTTTCCTGTGCCACCGATGATTGCGTGCGCGGTGGTCGTGGCGGGTGGAGTGCCTGCATTGGCGGTAACCAGGGCCGTCGTGTAGATCGCGCTATCGGAGATGGTGATGCTGATGTCGGTTTTACGATTTTGCCGGCCACCGGGGATGAGTACTGAAGCGGTGATTTGAGAAGTTGCATACGCACCGACAGCTTTGCCGCCGCGAACTTCACTTACGTTGCCATTCGTTACGGTGATATCCCCGTGACTGTCTCCCTGCGTGCCGACGTCGATCACCTCGCGGAAGGTGCGATCGAAATACCAAACCAGATCGGCCTTGGCAGCGTTTGCGCTGGGTGCGGCAATGATCATGGAGCCGGCAGCGATAAATCCAGCCGTGGCAAATGCGATGAGCTTGCGGTAGGTCGTGGTTGTAGTCATTGCGCAACTATAGGTTGTATCTCCCAAACAAAACAATAAATTTTCGCAAGATCCCCACAGACATTTACTTTCGAATGACACCACAATCACCGAGCACGGATCACTGAGCTATCGGCCATACTTGGTAGATGTCCCATCGAGGGAAGCTTTGGTTTGTGGCGCTGGTTGGTGTTGCTTTGCTCTGTGGCAATGCTGCACCGAATTTGGCGCAGGCGCGACCGGATTTGGCCGAAAAGAAAGTCGGGTCAATCACTCTCACCGCCTGCGATGAAGTTGTAGCCGCGGCGGTAAGGACCTGGTGCGGATCACTGCCCAGGCCGTGGGATCCCCAAGATATGAAACTGGGGTTTTTCGATCTGGTTTTCGCACTCGTTCTACCGGCAACGGGGGAGGTCTCGCAGCCGGCGGTGGTGGGTATTGAGGGTGGTCCCGGTTATGGCGCGGTGGGTTCGGGGCAGACATACGCGGACATGCTGGGGCCGTTATTGAAAAATCGCGCGCTACTGGTCGTTGACCAGCGCGGCACCGGAGGGTCCAGTCCGATTGATTGCACGGCCGCTCAGTCCGTCGCAGCCTGTGCCAAGTCACTGGGT
>CAIXFB010000215.1 GCA_903918595.1 uncultured Actinomycetes bacterium | reverse complement strand
CCAAGCAGCGCTCAGCAACAGCAGATGTGTTTGCGAATGTTCGAGATGGTAACGGCTAGCTCTATAACTGAAAATGTTAGACAAAATGTTAGACAGCATGATTATTACTTGAAGTTACAACCGTGGTGCTTGGCCCATTTCCCTCACGAAATGGGCCATTTCCATTGGAGCCGCCTCGGGGATTTGAACCCCGGACCTACGCATTACGAGTGTCTGTCGACTGTTGCAAGATGAGTCACTATGCATCACAACGCCTCATGGGTTTTGTCAGCATGTGTGCATGGTGATTCACCCTGTTTCAGTGCATTTCAGTGTGGATTGTTAGACAAAATGTTAGACAGGTCGTTCAACAATTTATTACCAGAAGCACCAGGGACGGGATCGAACCCTGGACCTTCCGATTTTCAGTCGGCTTCGGCAGCCACCACCGCGATCTAGCTGTCGGCCTCGACGACGGTCGCACCGTCAGCGGGCCGCTGCACCGCAGCGCACCCGTCCTGCGCCGCGGCGAGCGTGTCGTATGACTCGCCCACGGCAACGATCTCGCCGTTGCCCACCTTCAGTCAGAGGCGCAGCCCAGGGCACCCGACGGACACTCGCAGACGGGGCCTGCCACGGTATACGCCCCGTCCCCAGGGGAAGAGAGGGGGGTGGGAGGGTACAGCGGCATCGGTTTGGTTCGCGACTGCGCGGACGTCGTCGGATTCGATGTCGCCGCCCCACTGCCTTGCTTTCCGTGCGACAGCATCACCGCGGTCAACCCATCCCCGTCCGGAGTGAGCAGGAGCGTTCCGGTTGCACCAACCCCATGTACGACGCCCTTGGAATCCATGACCATCAGGACCCGCGTCGGATCACTCCAGCCATCGCCGTTTGCTTTGCTCGCCTTGCACTTGGCGGCATGATCCGCGCAGTCACGCCACTGTTCCCACGCAACCGCAGCCGATCCCTTCACCTTGCGAACAATCAGCCGATGCTGCCAACTGACCGGCGAACCCTCCCGGAATCCCGTCAACGACGTGAGCCACCCTCTCTTGAGATCCTGCATGGTCTCGACCTGCCCCGTCGATGGCGCGGCCACTGCCGGCACCACACCGCTCGCCGTCAACGCCACCGCGAACACGCCTGCGCCAATGACGGCCAACGCCCTACTGCTCAACCTGCTCATGAACACTCCTTGCGGTCAGGGGCCTTAGGCCCGGGCGTACACCTCCACGAACTTGACATGTTGCCAACTGCGAGCAAACCGGTCTAAGGATATTGCCGATCTTGCCCATCAAAGTCTACGTTGGCCCGTTGGGCTTCGTCTCGATTTACGAGTATCTGTCGACTGTTGCAAGGTGAGTCACTATGCATCACAACGCCTCATGGGTTTTGTCAGCATGTGCGCATGGTGATTCAGCCTGTTTCAGTGCATTTCAGGGTGCTTTGTTAGACAAAATGTTAGACAGGCCGTTCGTTAAGTTGCGTACTGTAAGCAGACTTTCAACAAGCAACAAGGGGGGACGCCTGTCAATTGAGAATCCTGTCTGCAAGGGTGTAATAGAAGTTTAATGCCCGTCGATTCGCATCGCCGTCGTCATCACACCAACGTGCAGCAATGTAGAACGCAGGATCTCCGACCATGAACTTTCCATTGTCGTCTGCATAAACGCCGGTGTCCCATCTGAAGTTGGCAGCGACTCATCAAGCTGTCGGGAGTTCGACGGATCCGCTTACATGATCTTCGGCACACCCACGCCACATGGCTCCTAGAGGCAGGTGAACACCTATACGTGGTGGCTGAACGACTCGGACATACAGACCCGCAAACAACCTCAAGTATTTACGCGCATGTAAGTCCAGATCAGCGATCCAGTGTTGCCAATGTGTTCGCCAGAGTTCGAGATGGAATCCAGTAAGAACTTGATCTGAGTGTCATTTGGACAAAAAGTTAGAAAAAAGTTAGAAAAGGGCATATATCAAAATACGGATGGCCCCGGTTTGAGAAGTATCCCCTCACGAAATGGGCCATTTCCATTGGAGCCGCCTCGGGGATTTGAACCCCGGACCTACGCATTACGAGTGCCATGGCCGAGCGGCTTCCCTCACAAAAGTTGTTCCACCGCAAGCCATTTTCCTCATAGAGCTCCGTGACAGTTCACGGGGCGCCGGGTTATTAGCGGGTTATTAGCGAAGACCTCAGAATCGCGAGGTGCTCTGGAGCAACAGGCTCAGGAAGTGCTACAGTACTTGCACACCCCCAGATGCTTCGGCTACTGGGCGCGAAGCCCCAGACTCGTCTGGGGCTTCTGCTTTTCACCACGACTTCGGCTTGAAGATGGTTCCGTGCTCATCTTGGAGCCGCGCCGGAAGTTGCGCCGCACCAAGGACGCCCTCGCGTAACTCGCGAATGATCTGGGGACCAGTCCCGAGCAATACATTGGAAGGCTGCTTTGTAGGTGCCACCAAGCCCACAGTGCGCTGGAACTCTTGGATAAGCACACGCATCGGCTCAGCTAGATCCGAATCGTTGGAAACGACGACGAATGCATCGGCTGCTTGCCGAAATCCGTCAAGCAGCAAGTGGGTAGCAAGATTGACATCTGAACCCTTTTCCTCCGTCTTGCGCACTCGAACTTTGACGGGCAGACCATCGGGGCCCAATTCAAGCGGATGTATCGGCATGTACCGCCGGTCGATTCGAAAAGTACCAAGGTGCACATCAACGCGCGGGTCGGTTCTCAACGCCCGAATGTATGCCTGCTGTCTCTGCGGGGCTTGTGGATCGTGCGGCTGATGCCTGATGTTTGCCGTGAAGTACCGGACCTTGACGATGTCGAAGTCGTGAAGCAGGAGTTCCGACATGCGCGCGAGATCAAGCCACTTGTGGGAAGTCCCATGCAGTGCGCGACGGTAGAGGTTGAAGCCGTCCACGTAGACGATTGCGGTCGGCCTACTCATGCCTCAACCCTACAAAGACTCGCGCATGTCAGCCGATGGGCCGCGAACATTCACCCAGCCATGGATCCTCATCGCGATCGACTGAGACTCGTCAGTAACACCTGAATAGAACCTTCGAACGGTTTCCGAGTCCTCCCATGACCCCTGTTGAAGGAGCACGTCCTCTGGATACTTCCACTCGTGAATTGCCGTATTGGCGTAACGGTCCCGCAACGCGTGGAGGGTGAACCGGAACAGTCGGCGCTTCTTGCCTAAGGCAGTGACGTACTCCTCCATGGCCCAGCCGAGTTCTTCTGCAGCTGGCGCCCACACCCTGTTACGAAGGTTCTGCTCACCGAACAGGCCACCGGACGGATTGGGAAAGATCAGCGCGAGCGGGTTCTGGCCTCGAGCCTGCTCTGCCAGCGCCGCTGGAACACGGCAGGCAAGCCAGCGGTCGAGCCGGAAGCCGGCGGGAGATGCTTGCGGGATTGTGACATCTCGAAGTTTGTTGTTCTTTGGAAGATGTTTAGCCTCGCCTTCGGTCGTAGCTTGCCAACGGATCCGAACGACGTGGTTATCGAGATCGACAAGGTTGCCGCGGCCGGAGAATGCCACTTCAGAACTTGCTGTCAGCGGACGAACCTCCCCGCTTCGAAGCCCCAGTAGCGCGCACGCATGAATAAATGCAAAGCCGTGAACCCAATGCTTCTGGCAAGCCCTGGCCCAGACCTTGACCTGGTCATGTGTCATCACT
>CAIXFB010000214.1 GCA_903918595.1 uncultured Actinomycetes bacterium | reverse complement strand
TCAGGTGGTTGACGCAGCTGACTACCGTGAACGCCCGGGTAATCAGCGCATATTGCTTGAGGAGTACGACCGCGAGCGTGGCCCAATTTTGGTGGCGGCCGATCCGGTGGCACGATCCGTCGAAACAGGAAACACGCTCACATATCTTCGCCAGTACTCAAACGGTCCGCTGTATGCACCCGTCACCGGTTTCTACTCACTTGTATACGGTTCTACTGGTTTGGAGCGCACTGAGAATCGCATCCTCAACGGCCAGGCCGCGGTATTCGCTGTTGATCGGGCGCAACAACTCATCGCTGGGCGGCAACCACAAGGTGGTGCTGTCACGACCACGATCGACTCCGCGGCGCAAGAAGCTGCTTTCAAGGCGCTGAAAGGAAAGAAGGGTGCGGTCGTTGCCATCGAGCCGGCAACTGGACGCATCCTCGCCTCCGTGCAGTTCCCGTCCTTCGACCCGAACATCCTCTCCAGCCACAAGCCGGCCGAGATTCGCGCCTATTACGAGCAGCTCGAGGCCGACCCGTCAAAGCCACTGCTGAACCGCCCGATCGTTGCACTCAATCCACCGGGCTCCACGTTCAAGATTGTCACCGCCGCTGCCGCCCTTGCATCAGGTCGGTTCACCGCCGAATCAATTCTGCCCGGGCCGCGGACTTACCAATTGCCAAACTCAACAAAGAAGTTGCGTAACTGGAATGGGCGAGAGTGCGGTCCCGGTGGCAAAGTCACCCTGCGCGACGCCTTGGCTATTTCCTGTAACACCGCGTTCGCGTGGCTTGGTAACGAGTTGGGCGACGACGCCATCCGCGAGCAGGCCCAACTGATGGGCTTTGACACCTCCTTCCAGATTCCGCTGCGCGCTGCGACATCAACGTTTCCGGCGGACCCAGATGCACCCCAGACAGCGCTAAGTGCGATCGGGCAATTTGACGTTCGGGCAACCGCACTACAGATGGCGATGGCAACGGCAGCGATTAGTAACTCAGGTCGCACGATGAACCCCTACTTGGTGCAGGAAGTGCGCGGACCAGATCTGGCGATCGTGCAAACCTCAGAGCCGAGCCAGTTCGCCGAGGCGATGATGCCCTCCGACGCTCTCTCCCTGACCGAGATGATGGTCAATGTGGTGGAGAACGGGACCGGCTCCAACGCGAAGATCCCTGGGGTTCGGGTGGCCGGCAAGACTGGTACGGCACAAACTGGCAACGATCAGCCTTCGGTGGCCTGGTTTGTGGCATTCGCACCAGCCGCCTCACCGAAAGTAGCCGTCGCGGTGATGATTGAGGATGCGGGAGCCGCTGAAATCAGTGGCAACGGTCTCGCGGCCCCCATTGCGAAGAAGGTTATGCAGGCTGTCCTGCGCTGAGATCAACCAATGACCTGAGAAGATCGGTGTCTAACGAAGAGGTGACTGTGAGCGAGGAACCGGAAGGCCAGCGCATGCTCGGCGACCGTTATCAGGTTGGCGAGGTGATCGGCCGTGGTGGCATGGCCGAGGTCCATGAGGGCCGCGACCTTCGCCTCGGGCGCCGTGTGGCGATCAAAATTCTGCGCCCCGACCTCGCCCTTGACCCCACATTCCAGGCGCGGTTTCGCCGCGAGGCGCAAAGCGCCGCCTCACTGAACCACCCCAACATCGTGGCGGTCTATGACACCGGCGAAGACACCCTTGTTGCGCAGGGTTCAGACAGCGTGATCGTCCCCTACATCGTCATGGAATACGTCGATGGGATGACCCTTCGCCAGTTGCTTTCCAGTGGCCGGCGTCTGCTGCCCGAGCGGGCATTGGAAATCACCGCCGGAGTGCTTTCCGCACTCGATTACGCCCACCGACACGGCATCGTGCACCGCGACATCAAACCGGCCAACGTCATGCTGACCCGCACGGGCGACGTCAAGGTCATGGACTTCGGAATCGCACGGGCGCTCAACAATTCGCAAGACACCATGACCTCCGCATCAGCTGTGATGGGAACAGCGCAATACCTTTCCCCGGAGCAGGCCCGCGGTGAAGTGGTTGATGCGCGCAGTGATCTCTACTCAACTGGTGTGGTGCTCTACGAACTACTCACCGGCAAGGCGCCATTCACGGGTGATTCTCCTGTCTCGATCGCCTACCAGCATGTGAGTGAGATGCCCACGCCTCCTTCACAGGTCGATCCTGGCGTCACGCCTGAAGTTGATGCAGTTGTTCTTCATGCACTGTCCAAGCGCACCGATGATCGCTACCAAAGCGCTGCTGAGTTTCGCTCAGATGTGGAGCGTGCGATCAAGGGGTCCCCGGTCACTGCAGCGATCCCGATGATCACCTCTGATGCCACGCGTCAAATGGCACCGATCGAGGCGGCCGGCGTTGGCGATTACTCATCACCGATGTATTCAGACAAACGCCACAAGCGTGGTGGCCGGGCCGGGCGCAGTTCAGTGTTCTGGATTTTGAGTCTGCTTGCAGTGGGCGCAGCCGTCGTGGGCGCACTCGTCATTGGCCGCTTTCTCTTCGGTGGCGCCGACACCACGTTGGTGCAGGTACCAAACCTTGATGGCCTCACGATTGAGCAAGCCGTTGAAGTCCTCGCTGAAGAACAACTGCGTCTCGGTGCCCAAACACCTGAGATTTCCGAGCGGCCAACGGGAACGATCATCGCGCAACAGCCAGCCAGTGGTGAATCAATCGAGCAGGGCCAAGCGGTGAACGTCACGATCAGCACGGGCCGCGAGATGGCAACCGTTCCGCAGCTGGTTGGTTTAACGTCGTTAGAAGCAGCTCGGGTCGCTCTTGCTGATGCGAACCTGCAGTTGGGTTCGATCACTGAAGAGGATTCGAACCAACCGCCGGGTTATGTACTCGCGCAGGATCCAGCTGAGGGCACCCAACTTGGTGCGGGCAGTCCCGTTGCCGTCACCGTCTCCTCGGGCCTGGTCACTGTTCCCACACTCGTCGGTTTGAGTGAGGCGCAGGCGCGCAGTGATTTAGCACAAGCCGGATTCGACGCCCAGGTTGTGGAACAAGAAGATGCACTTGCCTCACCAGGTGTTGTGTTGGCGCAGTCACCACAGCCAGGCAGTCAACTCTCTCGCGGGTCGATTGTGACGATCACTGTTGCAGTTGCGCCACCAGTTCCCACTATCGCGCCTGAGCCAACAATTGAACCCATTCCCACTGAAGCACCTGTGCAGCCAACTGTTGATCCGCTCGAACCGACTGACATTCCAGCGCCAATAGCAACGGTGGCTCCTTAGTCCGTCCTTGCTTCAGGCAGATGTATCGATCCGCATCGGAAGCTCGCGTGCTCTGGCGACTGCATTGTCATCACCGCAGGTGGCGAGCCAGTTTGCCAGCATCAGATGACCTCCTTCAGTGAGCACTGACTCGGGATGGAATTGCACGCCTTCTACGGGAAGAGTTGCGTGCCGCAGCGACATCACCACTCCACTTTCTGTGGTGCTTGTCACGATCAGTTCAGCCGGCACTGTTTCTGGAACAACAGCGAGTGAGTGGTAGCGGGTTGCAGTGAAAGGTTCTGGCATTCCGGCGAGAACACCCTCACCGTGGTGATGAACCTGTGATGTTTTTCCGTGCAGAAGTTCGGGTGCCCGATCCACTGTTGCACCATAAGCAGCAGCGATCGCCTGGTGGCCGAGGCACACACCGAAGATCGGAACCTGCCCTGCGCACTCTCGGACGATGTCCATGCAGACTCCCGCATCTTCCGGGGTGCCCGGGCCAGGGGAGAGTAAGACTCCGTCGTAGGTG
>CAIXFB010000213.1 GCA_903918595.1 uncultured Actinomycetes bacterium | reverse complement strand
TCACGGATTGCGCACAGTTCGCCCGTGCAGGTGCCGGTGAATGCGAATGGGTAGAACATCAACACGACATTCTTCTTACCGCGGTAATCAGACAGCGAAACTTCCTCGCCATTTTGATTTTTCAGGGTGAAATCGGGGGCCTGCTGGCCGACCTCGAGGGCCATACTCGACTCGCTCTCGTTGAAGGGAGGTCCCCGTACAGGGGACGCTTGGTTGGTCACCCGATCTCCGAGCGACCAACCCAGACGCTAGCGCTTGGATCGAGGCGCCACCAATCGAGTTCCCTGCCAGTCCGGCCCAGCACTAATAGTGCTGGTCTGCTGCAAACCAGCAGTGGGAGCAGCATCTGAAATATCTTCGGGCTCAATATGTCCGTCACGACCCGGCTTGGGGGTCATCAGCCACACGACTCCGTGGTCGGTGAGCGGACCGATGGCGTCGACAAGTGCATCCACGAGGTCGCCATCGTCATCTCGCCACCACAGCAGCACAGCGTCGACGACGTCATCGAAATCCTCTTCGACGAGATCGCCACCGATCACTTCCTCGATGCCCTGGCGAAGCACGTCATCGACGTCGTCGTCGTATCCAAGTTCTTGAACGGTCATGCCTAGATCTAGGCCCAGCCGGGCAGCCCGCTGCCGAGCTTCTTCCGACTCCGCTGACGCGGCCACGACGCTCCCTCTTCTCCGGTCCGAGGCGGACCATGTGGAACGTAGTTCACCGAATGCAGGACGACTTGGCAAGCACATTCGCAATTCCGGTCGCGATCCGGCCTAGAAATATTGGCCCGCGCGGCGCGTCGCACCCCGATGCGCAAAGATAAAGGCACACCAGTCCACCCTGCCCGAACGCGGCCACCCCGCACCCGGGCCCTACCGAAGGGTTCTTCCGTGGCCCCCGGACGCGATCGTGAGCCCCTCCTTGCTGGAGGGCTTCCCACCCAGTACGTCGACGTAGACCCTGACGAAACCTCCGAGTGGCTGGACTCCTTCGATGCCCTCGTTGAGAACTCTGGCAACTACCGAGCACGCTATGTGATGCTCTCGCTCCTGCGCAGAGCCGCTGAAAGCAATGTGGGAGTGCCCAGCCTGCGCAGCACCGACTACATCAACTCGATTTCCCCAGAGCGCGAACCTTGGTTTCCAGGCGATGAAGCGATCGAACGCCGGATCCGCGAAATCATTCGCTGGAACGCCGCGATCATGGTGCACCGCGCACAGCGCCCGGGTGTCTCCGTTGGCGGACACATTTCGACGTATGCCTCATCAGCCACGCTGTATGAAGTTGGCTTCAACCACTTCTTCAAAGGCCCAGGGCACCCAGAAGGTGCCGATCAACTGTTCTTCCAAGGCCACGCCTCACCTGGCATGTACGCCAGAGCCTTTGTGGAAGGTCGCCTGACCGAAGCCCAGATGGACGGGTTCCGTCAGGAACTCTCACACCCCGCTGGCGGACTGCCTTCGTATCCGCATCCAAGGTTGATGCCGTGGTTCTGGCAGTTCCCAACCGTGTCGATGGGTCTTGGACCACTCAATGCGATCTATCAGGCCAGGTTCAACAAGTACCTCGAGCACCGCGGAATCAAAGACACCTCAGGTCAAAAAGTGTGGGCTTTCTTGGGCGATGGCGAAACGGACGAGGTCGACGCAGTTGGCGCATTGGGCATCGCTGCCCGTGAAGAACTCGACAACCTGGTCTTCGTCGTCAATGCCAACCTGCAACGACTCGATGGCCCCGTGCGCGGTAATGGAAAAATCATTCAGGAGCTCGAGAGCCTGTTCCGTGGTGCCGGTTGGAATGTGCTCAAGGTGGTGTGGGGTCGCAAGTGGGATGAGCTACTCGCCGCTGACCGCGATGGTGCACTGGTCAACTTGATGAATAACACTCTCGATGGCGATTTCCAGACGTTCAAGGCTGAAGATGGCGCGTTCATCCGCGAGCACTTCTTCGGTCGGGATCCGCGCACAGCCAAGTTGGTCGAGTCGTGGTCGGATGAAGACATCTGGTCGCTGC
The DNA here is from genome assembly GCA_903918595.1 of uncultured Actinomycetes bacterium. Classification (GTDB taxonomy): domain Bacteria; phylum Actinomycetota; class Actinomycetes; order S36-B12; family S36-B12; genus CAIXFB01. The sequence continues at coordinate 1,978 of CAIXFB010000213.1, read as the reverse complement.
AGCGCGGTGGCCACGATTACCGCAAGATGTACGCGGCGTATGAGTCAGCAGTCAATACCAAGGGTCAGCCCACGGTGATCCTCGCGAAGACGATCAAGGGCTGGACTCTCGGGCCGAATTTTGAAGCGCGCAACGCTACGCATCAGATGAAGAAACTTTCGGTTGCTGACCTGATGGAGTTCCGCGATCGCCTACACATACCCATTCCGGACTCCGAAATGGATCCTTACCTGCCGCCGTATTACCACCCAGGCACCGAGGACGAGGCCATCCGCTACATGATGGAACGTCGTCGCGAACTCGGTGGATCCATGCCTGAGCGCCGTCAAGTTTCTCGTCCACTCATACTGCCTGGCAAAGACGCCTACGAAGTCATGCGTCGAGGCACTGGGAACCAACCGGTCGCTACCACGATGGCATTCGTGCGGTTGCTCAAAGACCTCATGAAAGATGAAAACATCGGTGCCCGAATAGTGCCCGTAATTCCTGATGAGGCCCGCACATTCGGAATGGACTCACTCTTCCCCACTGCGAAGATCTATTCACCACACGGCCAGCAGTACCTCTCCGTGGACCGTGAATTGATGCTTTCCTACAAGGAGTCTGAGACCGGTCAAATCCTGCACGAGGGCATCAATGAGGCCGGTTCGGTTGCCTCATTCACCGCCGTCGGTTCGTCGTACTCCACACACGACGAGCCGATGATTCCGATCTACATCTTCTATTCGATGTTTGGGTTCCAGCGCACGGGTGATGGCTTTTGGGCTGCTGGTGACCAGATGGTTCGTGGGTTTGTACTCGGCGCTACTGCAGGTCGCACCACACTCAACGGCGAAGGCTTACAGCACGAAGATGGTCATTCACTTCTGCTCGCAAGCACTAACCCCGCTGTCGTTGCCTACGACCCTGCTTTCGGTTACGAAATCGGTCACATCGTTCGCGATGGCCTACGCCGCATGTATGGCGAGGACTCGGAGAATGTGTACTACTACCTCACCATCTACAACGAGCCGTATGCACAACCTGAGGAACCAGCACATGCGAATATCGAGGGCATTCTGCGCGGAATGCATCTAGTTTCGGAGAGCAGCGCAGCAGAGAGTGGAGACCAACCACACGCCCAGCTCATGGCGAGTGGCGTGGGTGTCAACTGGGCCCTCAAGGCTCAGGATCTCCTCTTGGATGACTGGGGAATTACTTCTGACGTGTGGTCCGTTACCTCATGGAACGAACTGCGCCGAGATGGCCTCGAGGTCGATCGATTCAATCTGCTCCACCCAGAAGAAACCCAGCGAATTGCCTTTGTCACCTCACAGCTCGATGGCCGCAAGGGTCCCGTCATCGCAGCATCTGACTGGATGCGTGCCGTGCAGGATCAAATTCGTGAATGGGTCCCGGGCGACTTCATCTCACTCGGCACTGATGGCTGGGGTATGTCTGACACCCGCGGAGCGCTGCGCCGGCACTTCTTGGTGGATGCTGAATCGATCACGGTTCAGACCCTTTCCATGCTCGCAAAGCGCGGTGAGGTTGAGACATCCCTGGTGCAGGCCGCCATTGATAAATACAACTTGACCGATCCGGCTGCAGCCGATGCGGGTAATACTGAGGGCTCTGGCTGATAGAAAGGCACTATGTCTACAGATCCGAAGCGCTTTTTGAAGTATCTCGATGCCGAACGCAAGGCGTCGCTGCTGTATCGCGCGCTCGCCCAGACCGTTGATGGTGAGCGGCGTGAGGCGCTCATTGAACTCGCAGACATCGAGGACGAGCACGCCAAGCATTGGATTGCGAAGTGCGCCGAGCATGGGGTTGAAGTCCCACCTGCTCCGACTGCACTTGACCCAGATGATGCTCAACTCGTTGGCAGGGCCCGATCACTTGGACTAGCGTCCGTGCTCGACACCTTGGAAGAAAACGAAGGTGCCGATGCAGGCATGTACGACGACGAGCCAGAGGCGCTCGCTTCAATGCCCAC
>CAIXFB010000212.1 GCA_903918595.1 uncultured Actinomycetes bacterium | reverse complement strand
TGGTTGAGTCGGCGCTCTGGGAGGCATCACTTTTTGAAGAGCATGATTTTCGCGACATAAAGATCTCGGTCAAGCATCACGATCCAGTCATCATGATGCAGGCCTACATGCTGCTATCTGAGCAATGTGACTACCCGCTTCACCTGGGGGTAACCGAAGCAGGTCCGACGTTCCAGGGAACCATCAAATCTGCTGTTGCTTTCGGAGGCCTCCTTTCGCGAGGTATCGGCGACACCATTCGAGTTTCATTGTCAGCGCCGCCCGTCGAAGAAGTGAAGGTCGGCATGCAGATTCTCGAGTCACTGAACTTGCGGCAACGTGGCCTAGAAATCGTGTCCTGTCCTTCATGTGGGCGAGCTCAGGTCGATGTGTACACGCTTGCTGAGCAGGTGACGGCCGGTCTCGAGGGCCTTGAGGTGCCGCTGAGAGTTGCGGTGATGGGCTGCGTGGTCAACGGACCTGGCGAGGCTCGCGAAGCTGACTTGGGTGTGGCTTCAGGAAACGGTAAGGGTCAAATTTTTGTCAAGGGCGAGGTAATCAAGACGGTGCCGGAATCGCAAATTGTCGAGACCCTCATCGAAGAAGCCATGAAGCTAGCTGAATCTATGACTGGCCAGACGGGCGAGCCCGTCGTGACAACCTCGTAAACCCTCATCGCTTAGTGCAACTATGAATGCCACAACATGGGCGTAGTCCGTCCGCTCGTGCCGAGTGATGTACCTAGCCTCCTTTCATTGATCGAGGAAAACCTGGTAGCCAATTGCTTTGTGGCGGCAAGAGTGGCAGTCGCTGGCGTTGATCCCTGGCGCCTCGGGGGCGACATGTGGGGTTACCTTGAAGATGGCAAAGTCTCCTCCGCTGTCTATCTGGGAGCAAACTTGGTGCCGATCTCAACTACTCCGGAGTCGCGTGCAGCGTTTGCCGATCGATTAAGACCTGGCCCTCGTCGTTGTTCTTCCTTTGTCGGTCCGGCCGATGAGGTGCTTGATCTATGGCGCTTACTGGAACCGGCGTGGGGACCTGCTCGAGAAGTGCGGGATGTTCAGCCTTTCCTCACCATGGACAAAGATTCACCTGTGTCCCAAGATCCGCTGGTGCGTCCTGCGAATGTGTCCGACCTTGACGTGCTCCTGCCTGCATGTATTGACATGTTCACCGAAGAAGTCGGAGTCTCACCGGTTGCCTCCGGGAGTCACTATGCCTATCGGGCTCGGGTCGAGCAGCTCATTGAATCGGGTCGAGCATTCGTCCGGATAGTGGATGGCCGAGTGGAATTTAAGGCAGAAGTGGGGGCAGCAACCCCCGCGGTGTGTCAATTGCAGGGGGTGTGGGTTGCGCCGAGATTACGCGGCAAGGGTCTCGCCGAACCTGGGATGTCCGCGACTGTGGCGCTCGCGAGGGCAAGGATTGCCCCCGTGGTCAGTTTGTATGTAAATGAGTTCAACACACCCGCTCGAAAAACCTATGCTGCTGTCGGGTTCGAGAAGCAAACAACCTTCGCCACGATCTTGTTCTAACGTGCTCGCTATCCTGCCATTCAGGCCAGTCCACAACTAATGATGAGGTGCCCCGAGTGATCACCCGGATGTCGAGTCTTTTCGTTCGTACTCTTCGAGATGATCCAGCTGATGCAGAAGTGCCCAGCCATCGTTTGCTCGTTCGGGCTGGGTATGTCCGCAGAATTGCTCCAGGTGTCTTCTCATGGCTTCCGCTTGGGTACATGGTCTACCGCAATGTGGAGCGGATAGTGCGTGCGGAAATGGACAAGGCGGGCTTTCAAGAGGTGCATTTTCCTGCGCTCCTCCCAAGGGAACCGTATGAATCAACGGGTCGCTGGACGGAGTACGGCGATAACCTCTTTCGACTGCAGGATCGCAAGGGTGGTGACTACCTCCTTGGGCCCACCCATGAAGAGATGTTCACATTGATGGTGAAGGGTGAATACTCCTCCTACAAGGACTTGCCGTTGGTGATCTATCAGATCCAGACCAAATTCCGCGATGAAGCGAGGCCGAGGGCTGGCATTTTGCGTGGCCGTGAGTTCGTCATGAAGGACTCCTATTCATTCGATCTGGATGATGAAGGCTTGCGCATCTCATATCTCAGACACCGCGATGCTTATGTGTCGACTTTTGATCGACTTGGTCTTGAGTACGTCATTGTGTCGGCTACCTCTGGAGCCATGGGTGGTTCAGCAAGTGAAGAATTCTTAGCTCCGACTGAATCTGGCGAGGACACCTACGTTCGTTGCTCAGTTTGTGAATTTGCCGCGAATGTTGAGGCGATGGTGACACCAGTGCCCCCCGAAGTCGATGCATCGGCGGTGCCTGCTGCCCATGCCGAACAGACTCCGGACACCCCGACAATTGCATCCCTTGTTGAGGTGTCAAACGCGCGCGCTGATCTTCGCCGCCCTGATCGAGATTGGACTCCAGAAGACACCCTGAAGAATGTGGTGTTCATGCTCACAGACCTTGACGGTGACAGGCGCCCGCTGGCAATTGGGCTACCCGGTGATCGTGACGTTGATGTGAAGCGACTCGAAGCTGCAGTTCAGCCGTCCACGGTTGAGCCCTTCGAGGAGGCAGATTTCGCTCGTCATCCAGAGCTCGTCAAGGGCTACATCGGTCCAGGCGTGCTAGGTGAGTCTGAGGCTTCTGGAGTCAGATATCTATTAGACCCGCGGGTGGTCATCGGCACGCGCTGGATTACCGGTGCAAACAAAGCGGGGCAGCATGTCTACGACCTTGTCGCAGGTAGAGACTTCACCGCCGACGGCGTTATTGACGTTGCAGAGGTCCGTGAGGGAGATGCATGTGGTTCGTGCGGCGCTCCGGTCACGTTGGCTCGAGGCATCGAAATTGGTCACATCTTCCAACTTGGACGCAAATACGCAGAGGCGCTGGGTCTTAAGGTTCAAGCGGAAAATGGTGAGTTAGTCACAGTGACCATGGGGTCCTATGGGATCGGTGTTTCGCGGGCTGTCGCTGCGATTGCTGAGCAGCACGTTGATGACAAGGGACTTGTATGGCCCCGCGAAGTTGCGCCGGCAGATGTACACATCGTCGCCACTGGCAAG
>CAIXFB010000211.1 GCA_903918595.1 uncultured Actinomycetes bacterium | reverse complement strand
CGAGCCCAGACCAGGATTCGCTGACCCTCCTCCAACGGCGGATTCATCGAACCCACAAGCACTGCGTCGGCGATGACGGTGACCGAAACGTCGGCGTCGGTGTCGCGCAGGGTCAGAAACTGGCTTTTCGCGCCAGGGCGGGGTCGGAACTGCGCCACCTGACCCTCAATCCAGACAGCTCCAAGCTTGCCGATGTAATCGGAGAGCAGGCGAGAGATCGTGCGCACCGCGGCGGGTGCTTCCGGGCTGGTCTCAAGTGCCATGGAGTCAGCGTATGGGCGTTAGGTGCGCAGGGTGTTGAGTGCACTTACGATGGGCCCATGCCCGATGCAAAGAAAGTGCTTCTCGCTGCTCCGCGCGGTTATTGCGCTGGAGTGGACCGTGCGGTTGTTACGGTCGAGAAGGCGCTTGATCTCTACGGGCCGCCGGTTTATGTGCGTAAGCAGATCGTCCATAACAAGTACGTCGTTCACAAGCTTGAAGAGCGCGGCGCCATTTTCGTGGACGAGGTGGAAGAGGTTCCTGAGGGAGCCACGGTTGTTTTCAGTGCCCACGGTGTGGCGCCCTCAGTACATGAGGAATCTGCCGAACGGAATTTGAAGACCATCGATGCCACCTGCCCCCTCGTGACCAAGGTCCATGCCGAAGCCCGACGATTCGCATCAGAGGGCTACGACATCTTGCTGATCGGCCACGAAGGGCACGAGGAAGTCGAAGGAACCATGGGGGAGGCCCCCGAGGTGATCACCTTGGTGCAAGATCCAGCGTCGGCACTCGACGTGGAGATCAGCAACCCTGATCGCGTCATCTGGCTTTCCCAAACCACCCTCTCGGTCGATGAAACGATGCAGACGGTCGACGCCCTCAAGGAGCGCTTTCCCAACCTGATCGCACCGCCGAGTGACGACATTTGCTACGCCACCCAAAATCGTCAAGGTGCTGTCAAGGAGATCGCGGCAAAGTGCGATGTGCTCATCGTTGTGGGATCGGGTAATTCCTCGAACTCGGTGCGCCTTGTTGAAGTAGCACTTGATGCTGGCGCAGGAGCTTCCTACCGCGTCGATTCAGCTGATGAACTCGATGAGGCATGGTTCGAGAATGCCAACATTGTTGGTCTCACGAGTGGGGCATCTGTTCCGGAAATTCTGGTCGATGAGGTTTTGCAATGGCTCTGCGATCGAGATTTCTGTGACGTCGAAACTGTCACCACCGCCCAAGAGACTCTGATTTTTGCATTGCCACCGGAATTGCGACGAGACATCAAGGCGGCAAACGCCGCGAAGTAGCGGATCACATCTAGGGATCGACGAACTAGCCCTTGAACTAACTCTTGCGCCTGCGCACAGCAATGATCGCCATCGCGGCCAGCGTGGAACCGATAACCCAATACCAGTTGTTGCCGAGGGTAAAAAACGCCGTAATGAATCGGTTAGCGAGTGTGGTGGTGGTCAAGCCGATTTGCGCGGCGGTAATTGCGGCAAGACCAAATGCGAGCGGTGGCGCGATGATGGCAGTGACGTCGTCGGCCCTGCGTACTAAGAGTGCAGCGATTACCGAACTCACAGCCAGTGCAACTCCGGTGATGGCGTTGACATCGGGGCCGAACAGCGTGACGTTGACAAAGGCAACCGCCACAGTTACTCCGAGAACTACCGCGTAGACGCCCATTCCGGTGAGCGAACCTCGACCTCGTGCTTTCACTGCAACCTCCGATGGGCCATCAATGGTCACTACCGAAGCAACCGCGGCAGCGGGTGGCGCAAAATCGGGCGCGATCACGACTGGCGGCGGAGTGGGTGTACTCGCAGGGACCATCGAACGGAGTTTGCCGGCTTGTGATGCGCTGATCGCTGGGACAGCTCCTTCAACGGCGGATGCGCCCACGCTGCGAAACAGGCGCCCGGTTGCTGGCACTGGCATTGGTGCTGGTGCAAGTTCGAGCTCGAGAACTGGTTCCGGTTCGGGCTCTGGTGCTGGTTCGGGCTCTGGCCGAAAGAGCGCCGCATACGGATCCTCAGGTGGCACAGGTGCCGCCTCGTCAGGTCCGGGGGAGCCGGGTTGATCCGTCACGACGGTCACGTTACCGCGATGTGCGGCGGGGGACTGGCATCACACGGGTGCCGTTGGCCACGTAGGCTCGCCCGTCGTGGCTCTCACTATCGGAATTGTCGGACTTCCTAACGTTGGTAAGTCGACCATGTTCAACGCTCTGACGAAGAACGACGTTCTCGCGGCGAACTACCCCTTCGCAACGATCGAACCCAACACCGGAGTGGTGGGTGTTCCTGATCCGCGGCTCGATGTCCTGGCTGGCATTTTCGGATCCCAAAAGATCCTCCCCGCGTCCGTCACGTTCGTCGACATCGCAGGCATCGTGAAGGGTGCTTCGGAAGGTGCGGGGCTCGGCAACAAGTTCTTGGCGAACATCCGCGAGTCCGATGCGATCTGCCAGGTGCTGCGCGCATTTGTTGACGACGATGTTGTGCATGTGGAGGGCAAAGTCTCCCCTGAAGAAGACATGGAGACCATAAACACTGAACTGATTCTTGCCGACATGCAGACCCTTGAAAAGGCGATACCGCGACTGCAAAAAGAATCCCGCACGGACAAGACTCGTGCGCCGATCCTTGCGGCAGCCGAAGAAGCGCAGGGTTACCTCAACGCAGGAACAACTCTTTTCGCATCTGGGATGGATCTAGCTCCCTTGCGGGAACTGTTCCTTCTCACCGCTAAGCCGTTCATCTATGTGATCAATGTTGACGAATCTGAACTTGCTGATGAAGCGTTCAAGACGCGCATGCGGGAGATGGTAGCTCCGGCTGAAGCAGTGTTCCTTGATGCCAAACTCGAAGCAGAACTTGTTGAACTTGACGAAGAAGAAGCGCTCGAGTTGTTGCAGTCAGTTGGTCAATCCGAATCCGGGTTGCATGCTCTTGCACGAGTTGGTTTCGTCACCCTGGGCCTGCAGACATATCTGACAGCCGGCCCAAAGGAAGCCCGCGCGTGGGAGATTCGCAAGGGCGCGACCGCTCCTGAGGCCGCTGGTGTGATTCACACTGACTTTCAGAAGGGCTTCATCAAAGCGGAGGTCGTTTCCTTTGCCGATCTCGTTGAACTCGGTTCAATGGCTGAAGCGAAGGCCAAGGGCAAGGTGCGCATTGAAGGTAAGGACTACGTGATGGCCGACGGTGACGTCGTCGAGTTCCGCTTCAACGTCTGACGAGAAGTCAGCGTCCTGCTGTCAGAAGATGCCCGAGATACCCCCTCCGTCAGTAGCGTCTGTGAAGAAGCGCCTTGACCGCGAAACCTGGGCGATGAGGCCGCAATCTTGATCGCACATTCGACTAATGCCTGGAATCTCGAGAGTGTCACTCGGTTGTGGTAGACCACGTGCATGACAGTTCGCGTGGAAGTCCGGCTCCCAGACGATGTTGCTGAGTCAATCCAAGCCATCGTCAGCGCCGGGGCAGCGGAGAGTCAAACGGACCTCATCGTTCGAGCGGTCCGTAGGGAGTTACGCAGGATCCAGGATGACCGGGATATCGCCACCTTTCGGTCTGAGTCTGGTCTCTACAGTGAATTCGACACTTTGCACCTGCACGCGCGATCAACGCAGGTGTCATGGGACTCGTGAACTTGCTGGGTGTTCCGGCTCGTTTGCGGGGAATTCAGCGCGTTTAGGGGGATTCCGCTCAATCGCGTAGAGTCCGGCCAGTGACCTTACGCAACGATCTTCGCAATATCGCCATCATCGCCCACGTCGACCATGGCAAGACCACGCTCGTCGACGCCATGCTCTGGCAGTCCGGTGCTTTCCGCGAGAACCAAGACGTCAATGACCGAGTCATGGACTCCATGGACCTCGAGCGCGAAAAGGGCATCACGATCCTCGCGAAGAACACCTCGGTGCGCTACGTCGGTCCCAGTGCTATCGAGGGTGGCGTCACCTTCAACATCATCGACACCCCCGGTCACGCTGACTTCGGTGGTGAGGTCGAGCGCGGCCTCGAAATGGTGCACGGTGTGGTGCTCCTCGTCGACGCATCTGAGGGCCCGCTCCCGCAGACGCGATTCGTACTGCGCAAGGCCTTGCAGAAGAACCTCCCGGTTGTGCTCGTCATCAACAAGGTCGATCGCCCCGATGCCCGTATCGCAGCTGTGGTCGATGAGACATATGAACTTTTCTTGGATCTCGACGCAACGGAGAAGCAGATTGACTTTCCGATTGTGTACACGAGCGCAAAAGCCGGTCGTGCATCTCTTGAACGTCCCGTTGATGGTGGCATGCCGAACGAGGAGAACCTCGAGCCGCTGTTCAAGACCCTGATGACCGCCATCCCGGCGCCCTCGTACACCGAAGGTGCCCCGTTGCAGGCGCACGTCACCAACCTCGACGCCTCGCCGTACCTCGGCCGCCTCGCGTTGTGCCGTGTCCACGAAGGCACGATTCGTAAGGGCCAGCAGGTTGCCTGGATGAAGGCTGATGGCACCACCGAACGCGTCAAGGTTGTTGAACTGCTCATGACCCAGGCGCTTGAGCGCGTGTCGGCCGAGAGCGCTGGCCCCGGCGACATCATCGCGGTTGCTGGCATCCCGGAGATCACCATCGGAGAGACACTTGCCGATCTCGAGAACCCAGTAGCGCTGCCCGTCATCACCGTTGATGAACCTTCGATCTCTATGACGATCGGTATCAACACCTCACCTCTCGCCGGGCGCAGCGGAGGCACAAAGCTCACCGCGAGCATGGTCAAGGCGCGCCTTGAGTCTGAACTGATCGGTAACGTCTCGATCCGCGTCAACCCCACCGAGCGCCCCGACACGTGGGAGGTGCAGGGCCGCGGTGAACTGCAGCTCGCAATCCTCGTCGAGATGATGAAGCGCGAGGGATTTGAGCTCACCGTGGGCAAGCCTCAGGTCGTCACGCGCACGATCGATGGCAAACTCTGCGAGCCGATGGAACGCCTTTCCGTTGATATCCCTGAGGACTACCTCGGCGTTGTCACACAGCTCATGGCGCTGCGCAAAGGCCGCATGGAACAGATGATCAACCACGGCACCGGTTGGGTGCGGATGGAATATCTGGTTCCGGCACGAGGCCTGATCGGCTTCCGCACGGAGTTCCTCACCGAAACCCGCGGCACCGGCCTCCTGCACCACGTATTCGATCGTTACGAGCCGTGGCACGGTGAACTGCGCACGCGGCCCACTGGCTCCCTCGTTGCCGACCGCACTGGCCCCACCACTGGATTCGCCCTTGCGAACCTGCAAGAACGCGGCACGATGTTCGTCGGACCGGGAACAGAGGTCTACGAGGGCATGATCATCGGCGAGAACTCGCGTCAAGATGACATGGACGTCAACCCCACCAAGGAGAAGAAGCTGACCAATATGCGTCAGTCCTCGGGAGACATCCTTGTTCCGTTGATCCCCCACAAGCATCTTTCACTCGAACAGGCCCTCGAATTCTG
>CAIXFB010000210.1 GCA_903918595.1 uncultured Actinomycetes bacterium | reverse complement strand
TCGGCCTCAATGACAGCAGGTCCGCGGCCAGAGCGCATGTATTCGAGTGCTTCTTGCATGGTGAGGTAGACGGCGAGGGGATCCATGCCATCGACTTTCCAACTGGGGATGCCGAAACCGGGGCCGCGACCAGAGAGCCGGGGATCGCCAGTCACTTCATCGACGCGGGTGGAGACTGCGTAGAGGTTGTTTTCGATGAAGAAGCACAGCGGCAAATCCCACGCGGCCGCCAAGTTGAAGGTTTCTAGAGTGGAACCGATATTCGCTGCGCCATCGCCGAAGTAAGTAACGGCCACGTTCTCGGTGCCTGCGTGCTTGTGCGACCACGCAGAACCAGCTGCGAGGGGAACGCCGCCGCCGACGATCGCGTTGGTACCGATGGCGCCTGCTTCTTCCCACTGCAAGTGCATCGAGCCGCCGCGGCCATGGCTAAAGCCACGGTCCAGTCCACAAATCTCGGCAAGGCTGGTGAGGAGAACGTCTTGTACGTCGGCGGAGATGGGCGCAGTGGGATCAATGCCTCCCGGGGAAACGTGACCGAGCACCTTGGCGAGGAACTGGTGGTGGCCGCGGTGCGAGCCATTGACCGTATCTGCAGTGGTGAGCGCGATACACGAGCCCACAGCGCCACCTTCTTGCCCGATGCTTGAGTGGGCGGGGCCGTGGATAAGCCCCTCGGAGGCGAGCTGGAGCACGGTCTCCTCAAAGGTGCGGATCAGCACCATGTTGCTCAGCATTGAGGTGAGCAGTCCGGGATCTGCTGCATCCCAGTCGGCTTCGGTGGTGGAGATCTGGACCCAGGGCACCTCGGGGACGAGGTTGATGCGCTCACTCATGGACCGAAGATTTCCACAGATTGGATCCAGATACAAGCCCCTTTTTGAGAAATTCGTGCAATCATGGAGAGGATTTACACTCTAGATCCTAGAAATGTATCCAATAGGAGGTTTCCATGTCCGGACTGCCTGGCGTCACGCGGCTCGATCACATCGGAATCACAGTGCCCGACCTCGCAGAGGCGCACCGCTTCTTTGTCGACGTTCTGGGCTGTGAATACATGTACAAACTCGGGCCGTACCAACATGCCGACACGGACTGGATGTCTGAGCACCTGAACGTGCACCCACGTGCGGTGATGCGTGAACTGCACTTCTTCCGCCTGGGCGGCCAAGCGGTATTCGAGGTATTCCAATACGAGGCACCTGATCAGAAGACCGATATCCCGCGCAATAGCGATATTGGTGGGCATCATGTGGCGCTCTACGTGACCGACATCGATGCAGCCGTTTCCTATCTGCGGGAGCAGGGTGTGACCGTGCTGGGTGATCCCACAGCAAGTAAGAACGCGAGTGAAGGTCAGCACTGGGTGTACTTCCTTGCGCCATGGGGAATGCAGTTTGAACTGGTCTCCTATCCCAATGGCAAAGCTTTTGACCACAACCCTGAACTCTTCGCCTGACATCATGGACGTTATGTCTTCTGTTGTAGATCCGGGCGCCGGAGCGGCGAGTGAGCGCATTGCTGCTGACTTGCGCGCGCGCATCCTCATGGGAGAAATCGCACCGGGGGAGCGCATCCGACAAGAGGAAGTGGCGGAACGTTTGGGCGCAAGCCGCATCCCGGTCCGCGAGGCACTTCGGATGCTCAGCGCTGAGGGCTTAGTCGAACTAGAAACAAACAAGGGTGCTCGGGTTCCGAGGTTGGATGAACGCGAAGTAGAAGTGTTGTATCGGATGCGCGAACGCATTGAGCCACTCGCGCTCATCGAAAGCATGCCGCACTTATCCGAATCAGATTTGCAACGTATTGAAGGTATTCAAGAACAGATCGAACAAGGCGTCGATGTCCCTACTTTCTTGACGCTCGACCGCGAATTTCACTTGGCCACCTATGCCGGTTGCGCAACCGATCAGTTACTCGCGAGTGTGACGCGTTTGTGGAACTCCACCCAGCATTACCGTCGTGCATTCATGATGATCAACGGTCCCGGACGTCAGTGGATCGTCAATGCTGAGCACCGACTTCTTCTAGATGCGCTCACCAGAAATGATGCAGAAGATGCTGAGCGTTACCTAGTGGGGCATATCCGGCGCACGCGCATGGAACTCACCAAACACCCGGAGATTTTCACTCCGTAAACCTTGATGAGTGCAAAGGGTTTAGTACGGGTTGGTGACTACGAGTTCTTCGGCCGGGAACAGCGTGAGCAACTCTGCGCCATCTTCGGTCACCACGAGTTCTTCTTCGATGCGAGCAGCGGAGTGACCGTCATCAGCTGGCCAATACGTCTCGAGAGCAAAGACCATTCCGGGCTTGATTTCCACCGGGTTCTCCAGTGAGTTCAAGCGGCTGACAACGGGGCGCTCGTGCAATCCGAGGCCGAGGCCATGGCCGAACTGCAAGCCGAAAGCTTCCATCTCGGAGGAGAACCCGAACTCATCAGCCTTGGGCCACAATCGGGCAATCTGATCTGTGCTCACGCCCGGCTTGACCAATGCGATGGCGTTGTCGATGAGTTCACGTGCCTTCTTGTATGCATCGCGGTGCGCTTGCGTGGCGCGGCCAACCGCGAAGGTGCGGTAGTAGCAGGTCCGGTAGCCATTGAAGGAGTGGATGATGTCGAAGTACGCCTGATCACCGGGGCGGATGTAGCGGTCGGAGAACACGTGTGGGTGCGGGCTGCACCTTTCGCCTGCAATGGAGTTGATTGCTTCAACCTGTTCTGAACCCATCTCAAGCAAGCGCTTGGTTGCGAGCGCCACCACGTCGTTCTCGCGAACGCCGGGCTTGAGGAACTCGTAAATGTCTTGGTACACGCCGTCAACCATTGCCGCGGCCTGTGAGAGCAGCAGGATTTCGTCGCGATTCTTAATCTCGCGAGCATCAAGCATGACCTGCTGGCCGTCGCGCACATCAATGCCGGCAGCTTCAAGTTCGCGGAGCATCGGCATTTCAACTACGTCAACACCCAAGGGCATCCCGGCCACGCCTTCTTCGCGCAAGATCGCGGCGATCTCAGCTGCAGAGCCAGCGGGGAGACCGGACGTGGGCGCGATGGCACCCTGCAGGCCGTTGTTTCCGCCACGGGACTGCTCGGGAAGCAGCCACGGCGAGTACATGCGGTGGTTCTTGGCGGCAGATCCGAAATCCCAGATCCACGGCTCACCCGTACGGGTGAGCAGGGCCCAACGCTCAGTCTTGTTGTATCCCCACGTACCAATGTGGGTGGCCGTGAGGTAGCGAATGTTGGAGGACTCAAAGACCAAAACTGCGCCGAGATCGCTGCGTCCAAGCGCCTCCTTTGCGCGACCGATGCGGTAATCGCGCAGCCGGTCGAAGTTGACGCGCTCCTCCCAATCGACACCGATGATTCCAGGTGCGGGGATATTGGTCTGCGCGAACTCTGCTACCGGCCGAAGGCTCATTACGGACTCCCGATCGTGGGCCTCCACATGCATGGAGGGTTCTTGATGCAATCGATTGTATCCCGAGGGGTGCCTGTGCACCAGAACATGGGGATATCCACCTGAGAGGATGTGTTCGTGACGGCGATACGCATGGATGGCAAAGAGTCAGCGGCTGCCGTGAAGGCTGAACTTGCGGTTCGGGTGGCGCGCTTGGCACAGATGGGGATTTTCCCAGGACTTGGAACGGTATTAGTAGGAGACGACCCGGGCAGTCATGCCTATGTGGGGGGCAAGCACAAGGACTGTGCCGAAGTGGGCATTGCCTCGATCCGGGTAGATGTGCCTGCCGACACCACCCAGGTCGAGCTCGAAGCAGAGATCATGCGGCTCAACACCGATCCCGCTGTCACCGGCTACATCGTGCAATTGCCCTTGCCTGCCCATCTTGATGCAAATCGAATTCTCGAGTTGATGGATTCCATGAAAGATGCCGATGGTCTGCATCCCATGAACCTCGGGCGCTTGGTACTGGGGGTCGATGCACCACTGCCCTGCACGCCCCGCGGGATTGTTGAACTCCTCCGCAGGTAT
>CAIXFB010000209.1 GCA_903918595.1 uncultured Actinomycetes bacterium | reverse complement strand
GGCTGGCCGGACGCATTCGCACAGCGAGTGGCGCGCCTGCTCGCAGAGGCGAAAGAGCATCGTCGAACAGACTCACGTCGAAACCGGCTCCTGCGCCAACTCCGGCTTCTTAACAACAGCCTTGCCATCAATGCCGGCCTCCCGACGCTGCGCCGGAGTTATCTCCGTGGGTGCACCCGTGAGGGGATCTTGTCCGCCACCGGTCTTGGGGAATGCGATGACATCACGAAGTGAGTTCGCACCCGCCAGCAACATGCAAATCCGATCCCAGCCAAATGCGATTCCGCCGTGGGGCGGTGGCCCAAAAGCGAAGGCTTCCAACAAGAAGCCAAATTTGTCTTGCGTCTCCTCCTCGCTCAACCCAAGGATGGAGAAGACCCGACTCTGGACCCCGCCTTGGTGAATACGAATCGACCCACCACCAATTTCATTGCCATTGCACACAAGGTCATAGGCCCATGCAAGCGCCTCACCAGGTGATTCCTCAAAACGATCGATCCAGTCTGCATTCGGTGAAGTGAACGGGTGGTGCACTGCTGTCCAGCCCCAGGTTTCGTCATCAGCCTGAACTTCTTCAAACATAGGTGCGTCAACGACCCACACAAAGGACCACTGCGATTCATCGATGAGACCGAGGCGCTGCCCGATTTCAACGCGCGCTGCTCCCAGCAGGGCTCGAGCATCAGTTGCACGTCCAGCAGCAAAGAAGACCGCATCGCCTGGCTTGGCACCCGTCGCAGCTGCAAGTCCGACACGTTCGTCGTCACTGAGATTTTTAGCGACAGGTCCACCCAGAGTGCCATCGGCATCCCAGGTCACATACGCAAGTCCCTTAGCTCCGCGCTGCTTAGCCCACTCCTGCCACGCATCGAATTGCCTACGCGGCTGGTCAGCTCCACCCGGCATCACCACTGCACCCACATACTCTGCTTGAAAAACCCTGAAGGGCGTATTGCGAAAGTAATCCGTCAATTCAATGAGTTCGAGATCAAACCGCAAATCGGGCTTATCGCTGCCATAACGGGTCATTGCATCCGCGAACGTCATCCGCGGAATTTCGGGAATATCCCAGTCGAGAATCCCCTTCCAGAGTGAACGGACAATTGCTTCACCGATTTCGATGATGTCGTCTTGCTCTACGAAGCTCATCTCAATATCGAGTTGGGTGAATTCCGGTTGGCGATCAGCACGGAAATCCTCATCCCGGTAACAGCGCGCTATTTGAAAGTAGCGCTCCATACCAGCAACCATGAGAAGTTGCTTGAAAAGTTGCGGAGATTGCGGAAGCGCGTACCAGTTGCCCGGTTGCAAACGGACGGGCACAAGAAAGTCACGCGCGCCTTCGGGCGTGGAACGCGTGAGAGTCGGTGTTTCAATCTCGACGAATTCCCGCTTAAGTAGTACATCTCGAGCGAGTTGATTTACACGTGATCGCATGCGCAACGTGTTCCCAGCTTGGTCCCTACGCAAATCAAGATACCGATGCTTCAAGCGCACCTCGTCGCCCACATGAACCCGATCATCAATGGGAAACGGCAGCGGATCGGAGGTGGATAAGACCTCGACTACGTCAGCATGCACTTCGACATCACCAGTGGCCAGCTCGGAATTCTCATTTCCAGAAGGGCGGCGCTCGACTGTTCCCGTCACCTTGATGCAGTACTCGTCTCGAAGCGGATGCGCCACAGAGGGATCCTTGATCACAACCTGCACTCGGCCACTGGCATCGCGCAGATCAATGAATGCCACACCACCGTGATCGCGCCTACTTGCCACCCATCCTGCAAGGGTGACGTTGGTGCCGGCATCCGCCAACCGGAGCTGTCCTGCCTTGTGCGATCGAATCACGATCTGTGCTGCCTTTCTGATGGAATGATCTGAGCTTTCGACGACACAAATGTGACGACATCAGTCAGTGGGACAGTTGATTGCGTGCCGTCTTCCATGTTCTTCACAGTGACGACTCCCGCTTCAATTTCATCTTCCCCAATGATGAGGACCACAGGGGCACCGCTTCGATCGGCAGCCTTCATTGCGCCCTTCATCGCGCGTTCACCGAAGGACATGTCGCAACGAACCCCTTGTGCACGCAATTGGGCCAGCGTGCGAACCGCAACCAACCGTGCCGCGGAACCGATTGGTACCAGGAATACATCTATTCGGGGACCTTGGACGACGTCGATCCCCTCGGCCTCACAGGCAAGCAAAGTACGGTCGGTTCCTAAACCGAAGCCGATTCCTGAGAGTGAATCTCCACCGATCGAGGCCATGAGTCCGTCGTAACGTCCACCGCCGCCAATCCCAGATTGAGCTCCGAGGAGTGGATGATTGAACTCAAACGTTGTCTTGGTGTAGTAGTCGAGACCGCGTACCAAGCGTGGGGCTTCGGTCCATAAGACGCCTTGGGCGCGCAGATATTCACGGGTGAGGTCATAGTGATCCGAGCAATCTGCGCAAAGGTGATTCACCATGAGTGGCGCGTCGATTAACTTCGACTGGACTTCATCACGTTTATCGTCAAGCACCCTCAGTGGATTAAGCGCAGCCCGCTCACGAGTGGCCTCATCAAGTTCTAATGAATCAAGAAATGCTGTGAGGCGCTCTCGATATTCGGGACGGCACGCGCCACACCCAAGAGACGTGAGGTTCAGTGTGAACTGGGTTAACCCCAACATTCGATACGCCTCATCAGCCAGTGCCACGACCTCAGCATCAAGTGCAGGGTCGTCGATGCCGATGGCTTCTATTCCCACCTGCTGAAGTTGGCGGTACCTGCCGTGTTGGGGTCGTTCAGCACGAAAAAAAGGTCCGGCATACCAGAGTTTGATGGGTAGTGCGCCTTTGTCTAGACGCTGTTCAACGACCATGCGCATGACACCGGCCGTACCTTCGGGTCGAAGTGACAGTGAGCGGTCACCTCGATCAGTGAAGGTATACATCTCCTTCGAAACAACGTCGGTGCTCTCCCCAACCCCTCGAACAAAGAGTCCGGTGTCTTCAAAGACCGCAAGTTCCACATACTCATAACCCGCATGTTGCGCTGGGGCACTCAATGCCTCGCGGACGGCCAGGAATGCAGCAGAGCGCGGGGGGAAGTACTCCGGAACACCTTTGGGCGCGGTAAACATCACCATGACTACAGCCCGTTCCCGGGGTGAGCACGACCAGCATCAACGAGATACGGATTGGTTGCACGTTCCTGGCCAATCGTCGTTGCCGGTCCGTGCCCTGGCTTGACAGCGACGTGATCGGGTGTGGATCCAAGAAGGCGATTGAGGGTTCGCGTCATGGCT
>CAIXFB010000208.1 GCA_903918595.1 uncultured Actinomycetes bacterium | reverse complement strand
CGTCATTCGTGTAATAGATCGCCCCGCGATACTGCGTGCCGATGTCATTTCCCTGCTGGTAACCCTGAGTCGGGTCATGACTCTCCCAGAATGTTTTCAGAATTTCGTAGGTGGAAATCTCCGCAGGGCGGTACACCACCAACATGGCCTCGGTATGCCCGGTGCGACCCGAACACACCTCTTCATAGGTGGGGTAGAGCGTGTAACCACCGAGATAGCCCACGCTGGTCGAGTACACCCCGGGCAACTGCCAGTAGAGCTCCTCAGCACCCCAGAAGCACCCCAGAGCGAGATAGATGGCCTCGGTGTCGGCTGGCCAAGGCCCCTGCAGCGGAGTGCCAAGAACGCTGTGCACGGTGGGCACGTCGAAGATCGGCGTGGCCCGGCCGGCGAGCGCCTGATCGGGGTTGACCATCGTTGCTTTTGAGCCGAAGAATCCCATCGGGCTAGGGTAACCCGCATGGACGGTTTCAACACCCGGGCGATTCACGCAGGCCAAGAACCAGATGCTCTTACCGGAGCGGTGGTTCCCCCGATCTATCAGGTTTCGACCTATGCCCAAGACGGCGTGGGCGGCTTGCGTGGGGGATACGAGTACTCGCGCAGTGCCAACCCGACCCGCGATGCTCTCCAGGAGTGCTTGGCAGCGCTTGAAGCCCCGGGAATCGAGTCGGCCCGCGCCCTTGCCTTCGCTTCAGGATTGGCAGCTGAAGACACGGTGATTCGCACGGTGCTCAAGCCTGGCGGGCACGCGGTGATCCCCAATGATGCGTATGGCGGCACGTTCCGACTGTTCGCCAAAGTGGCGGCGCCGTGGGGCGTGGATTACACGCCTGCAAATCTGCAGGATCCGCAGGCCGTGGCCGACGCCATCATCCCTGGGCGTACGGCGTTGGTGTGGGTTGAGACGCCCACCAATCCGCTGCTCAATATTGCTGACATCGCAGCGATTGCTGACGTGGCGCATGCCGCGGGTGCGCTGCTCGTGGTCGATAACACGTTTGCCTCACCGTATCTCCAGCAGCCATTGGCACTGGGAGCGGACATCGTCGTGCACAGCACCACCAAGTACCTCGGTGGGCACAGCGATGTGATTGGCGGTGCGCTCATCGCCACGGATGCAGAACTTGCTGAGCGGCTCGCTTTCCATCAGAACGCGATGGGCGCTGTACCTGGCCCGTTTGACTCGTGGCTCGTTCTCCGTGGCATCAAGACACTCGGAGTGCGGATGGATCGGCACTGCTCTAACGCACAGCTGATTGCCGATTTCCTTGTTGGCCACCCGCGGGTAAGTGAAGTCCTCTGGCCCGGACTTGAATCGCACCCGGGCTATGAAGTAGCCCGCCGCCAGATGCGTGATTTCGGCGGAATGGTGTCCTTCCGGATGAAAGATGGGGAGCAGGCGGCACTTGATGTCTGCGCGGCAACCGACCTCTTCATCCTTGGTGAGTCTCTGGGTGGAGTGGAATCGCTCATCGAGCATCCGGCACGCATGACCCATGCATCCGCTGCTGGTAGCCCGCTGGAGGTTCCTGCGGATTTGGTTCGACTTTCGGTGGGCATTGAAGAATCAGATGACCTGCTCAGCGACCTTGAGAAAGCGCTTTCCTGACTTACTGCGCAACAATTGGTTCATCTGGTTCATCTGGTGCACTGAGAATCGCACGCGAGTCTGCCGTCTTACAAGATGCTCCAGCGCACACTCGAAGTTGATCCGTTTGTGATTGCAGTTGATTCACGATGAGCGGATCAGTGGAGTCAATGACGTTATTGAGTGAGTACGGATCACTCACACGGTTGTAGAGCGTTTTCGAGCCATCCGCGTACTGCACATAAAGCCATTCTTTGGTTCGCAGTGCGTCGTAGCGCGGTGGATTGAATCGTTGCCAGTCTGGATCACGAGGAGTGGAGATTCCTAGTGACTCACTGAGCGCACCGGTGCGCCAGTTATCGGGTGCCTTACCAGTTGTGATGAAGTCGGTCAGGCTGCGACCG
>CAIXFB010000207.1 GCA_903918595.1 uncultured Actinomycetes bacterium | reverse complement strand
GCTCGACGGTCTCTTCAGCAAGTGACCAGTCGAGGATCGCAGCGCCGTCGCTGACCATCGCCCAGCGGCCAGCACCGCTCTCGCGAATCAGAACGAAAAACTCATCGGCGACGCATACGGCGCCAAAAACTCCGCCTTCGCCGGGCAGTTGGCGCAATGCCCCGATCACGCTTTCCATGGAAACGGCACTGCGGGACTGCAGCGGCGCAACCATCCACTGACCCTCCTCGCGCCAAAAAGCGATCGAGAGATCGATGTCGTCAGCCGTCACCACCTGCGTGCTCATGGCTAGATCGTGACACGTCGGCTGCGCCGTTGCATGCACTAGGGCTACTCTGCCGCTCATGCGCACTCTCGTCATCGACCATCCCCTCGTAGCCCACAAGCTCACTCGCCTTCGTCGTGAGGAAACCTCGTCGGCCACCTTCCGCCTGCTGGCTGAAGAATTGGTCACGCTGCTGGCCTATGAGGCCACCGATCACCTGACCGTGGAGCCGGTGAACATCACCACCCCGGTCACCGCCACGACCGGCGTTGAACTGGCTGATCCCAAGCCCCTCGTGGTCCCGATCCTGCGCGCTGGGCTCGGCATGCTCAACGGCATGGTCAAGTTGATGCCCACGGCTGAGGTTGGGTTCTTAGGGCTGGTTCGAGATCACGATTCACTTACCGCCTCGATCTACGCCGACCGCCTCCCCCACGATCTGCATAACCGTCAGGTATTTGTCCTTGACCCCATGCTCGCAACGGGTGGCACCTTGATCGCTGCCTTCGACGTGCTCCTCGAGCGTGGCGCCAAAGACGTCACAGCGATCTGCTTGCTCGCAGCACCTGAAGGTTTGGCTCGCGTCGAACAGGAATATGCCGGGCGCGACGTCGACGTCACGATCGTTACGGCAGCCCTTGATGAGCGGCTCAACGAGAAGGGCTACATCGTTCCCGGACTGGGCGATGCTGGTGACCGGTTGTATGGGGTTGCTGAATAGGAGCCTTCAGCGATAAATGCCGCGTCGATGACCTATCCGGACAACCGTTACGGTCACAGTGTTTTCTGAAATCTGGTAGATGACGCGATATTCACCTCTGCGGGCCGACCACAAATTAGTCAGTTGTCCGCTTAGTGGTTTTCCGACGCGATAAGGGTTCTCTGAAAGAGGACCGGACAAGAATTCCCAGACCGCCGCAGCAACAGCTTCCGGTAGATCGATTTCAAGGGCATGCCTGGCATGTGGGGCCAAAAGAATTCGATAGGTCACCTTCTGGAGCGCATGACCACTTGGTCAAGTCCCACCACATTGCCTTCAGCAATTGCAGTTCTCGACTCTTCTATCTGCCTCATTGCTTCAGGATCAGACAAAATCGCGATCGTTTCCTCAAGAGACTCCAGATCGTCTGGGGAAATAAGCACGGCAGCGGGTTCACCATTTCGCGTGATGACAACACGCTCATGTGTTCCGTTGACCGAATCCACGAATGCAGAAAGCTGAGCTTTGACATTTGCCAAAGAGGTTGTCGTCATGACCATAATTATGGTCATACAAGAGGCTCGGTGTCAACCAGTTTTCACACCGTCTTCAGCGAAGCCACCACCTTGGTCAACGTCTCCTTGGCATCGCCAAAGAGCAGCGAAGTCTTGGGGTCGAAAAGGATTTCGTTCTCGATACCGGCAAATCCCGGGCGCATGGAGCGCTTGAGGAACACGACCTGCTGGGCCGCGTCGACGTTCAGGATCGGCATTCCATAGATCGGAGCCGTTTTGTCGGTGCGCGCAGCCGGGTTCACCACGTCGTTTGCGCCAACAACAAGCACCACGTCCGTGGAGGAGAACTCAGGGTTGATCTCGTCCATTTCCTTGAGCTGCTCGTAGGGAACGCTGGCCTCGGCGAGGAGCACGTTCATGTGACCGGGCATGCGACCGGCCACCGGGTGAATCGCGTAGTCGACCTCGATGCCCTTTTCGGTCAGCAGGTCTGCCAGCTCGCGCAGAGTGCTCTGCGCCTGGGCTACGGCAAGGCCATATCCGGGAACGAGGATCACCTTGTTGGCGTAACCGAGCATGATCGCAACGTCGTTCGGAGTTGCCGAGCGAACCGGACGATCGCTGCCGGCTGCCGTGCTGCCCGCAGTTGATCCATTGAATGCACCAAACAATGTTGAGGTGAGCGGCCT
>CAIXFB010000206.1 GCA_903918595.1 uncultured Actinomycetes bacterium | reverse complement strand
GGCGATGCGTGCGGTCAAGCTGAGCCCGAATGACCCGATGCGCGCCATCCTTGCTACGGTCGACCCCCTGGAGCGTCTGAAACTCGCGGTCAAGGCAACGCGCCTTCCAAAGGGAGAGTTTTCTCGGGTGGTCGCAGACGCACTGGCACAACTGCCGGTCGGTGCCAGGGAGGCCGCCATCATCCACCTATTCGAAACGGGTACGGTTGGACGGCTCAATGCGGCCATTGCCTCCCAGGTCGGCGAGGTCTACCGGGACATCGCCACGCCACCCGAGTTCAGCGAAACCCTCCATGCATCCAGTAACCGCTACACGACTTGGGGGAGGATCAAGGACTTGCTGGCCCGACTAAATCCCCAAGACCCCCGCGCCCATCTTCATGCGAATGCGGTTGCATCCCTGTTCGCCAGAAAGCAGTTAATGACGCCCGATGACGCTGACCGGGCCTTCGCGGAGTTTCTATCGACTGACCAGCGCGTGAGGTTGCCATGAACGAGCACTCGAAGCTGTTACACAACATGAGTGCCCCACCCAAAAGTGTCGTGAAGTACACAGGACTGTCGTGGGTAGCCACCCGCGGCATCCCAGGTGGATCAGGCGTGACCTCAATCAAATACTCAGCAGGCAGTCAGTTCGGAACAGTGGTGCGCTTCATCTTGCGCGAGGACCTTCGAGGTGCATCCATCAAAAAAGTCCTTGCTAGTTTGGAGGCTCTAGCCCAGGGCAATGACCAAATCTCGCCGGATCGCCGCCTGATCACCTTGATCAATCGCCGGGCTGCCGAACTCCCGCTGCCCGATGGATGCGCGGTGATCAAGACTAATCCGGCGCATGAGGTGTTATGGGACGACCCCCTGTCGGCGTTAGCGATTCTGAGCAAGTCAACCGATACCGTTTGGCTGCGCAACAAGGCCCCTTCGCTCAGCGAAGCGGTGCGACGAACAGCGATCTCGTTGCTTATTCCCCCCGCATTCACAGACCGTCTATTGGAGGCCAGGATATGAAACAAGCAACTCTTCAGGAGGGTAGCCTTGGGGAACGGATTTTGGATGCATTCCCAAGTGGCTCCTACGCCGTTGCCGGCCTGCTGCGGCTGCTCGACATCGTAGAGACCACGGATGTTCCTACGGCAGCCGTTGAGTGCAAGGTACAACCCCGGATGCTCATTAACCCCCAGTTCGTCGAGCAGCACGCAGCAACTTCTGAAAAACTCCTGATGCTTGTGATGCACGAGTTGCATCATGTGCTGCTAGGACATACGACGCTCTTTCCGCGAATAACGCCGGTTCAGAATTTCATCTTCGATGCAGTGATCAACGGGGTGGTTTGCCGGATGTTTCCTGGCGCCGAATACACCGCGTTCTTCACGGACTTTTATCGCGCGGATCGGTTTCCAGAGTGCCTATTGCGTCCCGCCTCGGGCTGGCCACGCAGGACTGCCCAAACGCCTGTGGGACTTTTGGAGTTGCCCGATCCGTTACAACGAAGAGCGATCGAGGTCCATTCGGCCCTGTACTCTGAGACGGGTGCCAGTTACCTTGAGGTCTTCAACCTGCTG
>CAIXFB010000205.1 GCA_903918595.1 uncultured Actinomycetes bacterium | reverse complement strand
CGATGCGATGGTCATGTTCAATCCGTTGGATCGAGCTGAGCTGACAAAGATTGCCGACATCCAAATCGAGACCCTGCAAGGCCGATTGGCAGATCGCCGAATCACGTTAGATCTCAGCGAAGATGCCAAGGCCTGGTTGGTGAATCGCGGCTTTGATCCGATCTACGGCGCTCGTCCATTGCGCCGGTTGGTGCAGACCGCGATCGGCGACAAGCTCGCGGTCGGAATTCTTTCGGGCACAGTGCGCGATGGAGACACCGTGCGGATCGAGACCTTGCCCGATGGCGAAGACCTCACGTTGGTCACATCACACGAGTGATTGCAGCCGGCGCACCGCTTCACCCAGAACTGGGATCTGCTTACAGAACGCCCAGCGCACGTACGGCGCACCGATGCTGTCATCGTCGCAAAACGCTTGATGAGGAATAGCCACAACATGGGCCCGCTCGGGGATCTGACGGCAGAACTCCAGACCGTCAGTGAAGCCGAGCGGGGTCACGTCGGTGGTGAGAAAGTAAGTCCCCTGAGAAGGGATTACGCGCAGGCCGAGTTCGTCGAGACCGGCTGACAGCACGTCGCGACGCTCAGACATTCCCTTCCGGAACTCGGTGAAGTACTGGTCGGGGAGCGCGAGGCCCTCAGCCATGGCGTACTGGAACGGCCCACCAGATACATAGGTCAAGTGCTGCCGGACTACGCGCACCGCGCTGATCAGGTGCCGGGGGCCACTCGCCCAGCCGATTTTCCAGCCGGTGAAGGAGAAGGATTTACCACCTGACCCCACGGTGACCGTGCGCTCGAACATGCCGGGCAACGTGCTGATCGGAATATGTTGGTGCTCGTCGAACCAGAGGTGCTCGTAGGCCTCGTCGGATAAGACGATCAAATTGTGAGTGATGGCCAGATCGGCAATGACCTGCAATTCGGCTCGGGTGAACACAATTCCGGTGGGGTTGTGCGGTGAGTTCAGCAGGATCATCCGGGTGCGTGGGGTGATCGCATCTGCAAGCCGATCAAGATCGGGGCGCAGGCCCGGTCCGACCAACGGAACTCCAACGCGAACACCGCGTGCAAGTGAGATCGCGGCCGCATACACATCAAACCAAGGTTCAAACATGATGACTTCGTCGTCACTGTCGATGAGAGCAAGAACCGCCGATTGCAATGCTTCGGATGCACCCGTCGTGATCACCACTTCGGTATCACCATCGACAGTGAGCCCGTAGAAGCGATGCTGGTGCACGGCGACCGCATGTCGCAGCGCGGGCAAGCCATGGGGCGGCGGGTACTGGTTCCCCAGACCCTCTTGGATGCAGCGCTCTGCGGTGTCCTTCATCTCCTGCGGTCCATCGGTATCAGGGAAGCCCTGACCGAGGTTGATCGATTCGGTCTGGATCGCAAGATTCGACATCTCCGCGAAAATCGACGTGGAGTGTTCGATCATCCGGGGAACGAGTTGATTGCTCACGGTGCAACGTTAGTGCGCGAGGGCCATGCGCCTGCTCAGTTAGTTGACCCGTGGTTAAGTGGGCCTCATGGACATCCTCGGCCCCGACTCCCTGGTGCTGCCCGCCGGTGCTGAGCCGGCCCTGGAACTCTTGGCGCAAACCGCAGCTGCTGCCGATCTTGGTGGGGTGCCCCGGTCCAGCATCGACGCCCTGGCGCAAGCCGGTCTGCTCGGGTGCCCGCTCGAACCAGCGGCTGTGCAACGCGAGCTGGCCGAACGCATTGCCATGGCCTGCGCCACCACCTGGTTTTGTTGGACCCAGCATCAGACACCGATGCTGACGCTGTCGGGTGCACCGGATTCACTTGCTGTTGCTGAACTGAGGCAGCGCTGGCTGGCGGGGCTGGAATCGGGTGAACTGCTCGGGGCTGTGGCGTTTGCGCATGTGCGTAGGCCCGGCCCGCCCAATCCGGTGGCAGAGCGAGCCGAAAACGGCTGGCTGATCAACGGCACCTTGGACTGGGTGACCAGTTGGGATATCGCTGACGTTGTGCTGGTGATGGTGCGAGGTAGTGGCGCGGACGCAGATTCACTTATCTCGTTCTATTTGCCCGCGGGGCGATCCGTTGCCGCGGGTGAGACGTTGCCTGCGGGTGTGCAGGTCGGTGAACTGCTCAAGCTCTTGTCCATGTCTGGCACCCACACCCGACCGGTCACGTTCGAGAACGTTTTCATTCCTGATGCGCTCGTGGTGTCCGTTCAACCGTGGAGTGATTGGCAGCGCAGTGATCTGCGCAAGACTGCGCAGCCGAATCCCGCGGCATTCGGCATTATTCGCGGCGCGATCAGCGAACTCCACGAGATCGGCACTTCGCGTTCGGATGAAGTGATCATTGAACTCGCTGAGCAGATGCGTGTTGAAGCAAGTGAATTGCGCAGGTCCGCATACCTAGCGATCGACGATGCGAATTCAGCAACCGAAGATCTGCAAGTTTTGCGCGCACGCAGTCTTGAGTTAGCGGTTCGAGCTGCAACGGCCGTGGTGATCGCGCGTTCAGGATCGGC
The DNA here is from genome assembly GCA_903918595.1 of uncultured Actinomycetes bacterium. Classification (GTDB taxonomy): domain Bacteria; phylum Actinomycetota; class Actinomycetes; order S36-B12; family S36-B12; genus CAIXFB01. Next base: position 2,131 of record CAIXFB010000205.1, on the reverse strand, counting down.
GATGATCACCGGGTGTAGTGCCGAACGCAGATTGCGGGAGTCGATGTTTTTGCAGGTGCAAGCGCAAACACTGATCTCGCGCCATGCCGCTTTGGCGCTGCTCAGTTCGTAGGTATATCCAGCGGCACGCTGGCTGAGGTAGCAACCCCTGCATCAGTCGTGATTCGTGTCGAACATTGATACACACCAGGCGTGAGGTTTCTGATGGTCACTGATGTTCCTCGAATCGCCGAGTAGCGCACCTTTCCTGACTCCGCGGTGCACACCACGCGATTCCACGCGAGCGTTGCACCGTTTTGATTCGCTTTGCGAACAAGGAATTGCGCATCATCGCCAGTCACCGTGATGCGTGTGATTGCACCGGCGATGGGCTGATCAGAGGGTGCAGCGACAACCGGCACTGACACGGGGGAGTTACCGAACGGGTTAGCAGAGAAGCCGGTGATCGAATAGGCCGAGCCATTGGTGAGTCCGGTAATGGTGCAGGTACCCGCAAGGTTTTTTCGTGTGGGTGCTGCAAAGCACGTGGATGAAGTGCCATTGACGATATCCGTTGCGGTTGCTGCATAACTGCTGATATTTCGGTCAGTATCGCTGGCGGTGATCCGCACCTGGAGAGACCCATTGAGTGGGGTGATGCTCAGTGTGGGGGCTGATGCGGGAGGCGGAATTGCCACGGCACCTGCAGCGGTCAGAAACGCCCCTTCAGCGCTGAAGCGGGTGTAGACACCCGGGTACTTGCTCGCGCAGGTCTCACCCCAACTCACTGCGCCTACCAACCGAAGTTCCGTTCCGGTGCCCACCACGAGTGGTCCACCAGAGTCACCCTGACACGCGTCGATGATGCGTTGATTCTTGGTTGCACCAGCAGCGCAGATCATGCTCTGAGAATTTGCATCTTTGCTGTTGAATCCAAAGAAACGAACTCCGTTGACGGTGTAACGCTCACCTTCACCGCATGAAGCTGGCGGAAAGATGACAACGTCACCGACTCTAAAGATTTCCGGGTACTTGTCTCCTGTTTGTGACGTATTTCCCCAGCCCGCGACTCTGGCGGGCGTCCCATCCTTGATGTAGATGTCATCTTCATCAGAGGTGAGTACTGCGACAGTGGGAATGTCATTGACTGGGGTGGCGAGAGTGATCACTGCGATGTCATTCTCAGCTGTGGAAATTTTGTACTGCGGGTGCACCACGATGGATTGCGCCGCGATAACGCGCAAGGTTGGTGACTTCAAGTTCGAACCGAACCCGAGCACTATGCGATCAGGCGACGTGCGAGCGCCTGTCTCCTGATCGACCACGCAGTGGGCTGCGGTGACAACGGTGAGCGGTGTGGTCAGACTGCCAGCACAGAACTGCGCGCGAAAGGCGCCGTCTTGCCGGTAACGCGGTGACTCGAGCACTGAGACAAGGAATGGAAAATCACTCGATTCGCCACTGATGCCATTAATGATTCGTGATGTCGGGCCGTGATCGGACTCGGTCGCTGCCACCCAGGAAGAGTTCAGTGTGAGTGGGGTCGCTAGCAGAGCAGCCACAAGGCGGACACCCCACCTGCTCCAGCGTGATCTCCCCATGGGAGAACCGTACGTCCTGCCTTCAAGTAAGACAGGATGGCGGGATGACGAGTACTCCATTGGCCGTTGTGACCGGTCCAACCGCTGGCATTGGTAGGTGCTTTGCCACGACTTTGGCCGGTCAGGGATATGACCTGTGTCTGATCTCGCGCGATCGCGCGCGGCTCGAAGAGTTGGCCGCCGAGCTGATGAGCACGCATGACATCAACGTGGAGGTACTCTCCCTCGATTTGTCTGACCCATCAGGCCGGGAGCAGGCCGCTGAGTATGTACGCACGCACTCCGTTGACATGTTGGTCAATAACGCTGGCTTTGGTCTGAAGTCGCCTTTTTGGAAGACCCCCATAGCCGATGAACGACGGATCCTCGACGTGATGGTGACCGCGGTCATGGAACTGTGCCACGCAGCTCTCCCGGGTATGCGCGAGCGCGGCTCGGGCACGATCATCAACGTCAGCAGCATCGCCTCCTGGATCACGTCGGGCACCTACTCCGCGGCTAAGTCGTGGGTGACGGTTTTCTCGGAAAGCCTGAGTCGGCAATGTGCCGGG
>CAIXFB010000204.1 GCA_903918595.1 uncultured Actinomycetes bacterium | reverse complement strand
TCAGCAACTGTGTGGGTGTCAGTCATGATTCCGGTGACGTTGCTGGCCGCACTGAATGAAGCGATCTTCAGTGGCCGATCCTGGTAACGCTCGAGTTCTTCACGCAAATGGGCGAGGTCAATATGCCCTTGTGCATCCTCTCGGATGGTCACTACATCAGCGATGGATTCACGCCACGGCAACTCGTTGCTGTGATGCTCGAATGGCCCGATGAACACAACCGGCCGCTCGCCCCCTGGGATCTGATCGGATAAGTGATAGCGGGCATCAAGGTCGGCCGGGATTCGCAGATTGAGAATGCCGATGAGGCGGTGCACCGCAGAAGTTGAGCCCGAACCACAGAAGATCACGCAGGTGGAGTCATCACCATTGACGCAATCCCGGATGATCTTGCGGGCATCCTCGCGCAGCCGGGTGGTCTGCAAGCCCGTTCCGCTGGATTCCGTGTGCGTATTGGCATAGCGAGGCAGCACCTCACCGCGAATGAAGTCTTCGATGAAGCCAAGGCTGCGGCCGCTAGCTGTGTAATCGGCATAGGTGACGCGCCTGGGACCGTACGGGCCCCACATGACTTGGTCATCACCGATCACGCTGTCCCGGATTCGACCGAGGATCGGCGGATCCACCAGCTTGTTGCTGCGGGCGGGGATAGACAGTGAACTCACGCCCCCAGAGTACGACCAGTTCGACAAAGTGTGTACCCGTTGCACAATGGGGGGGTGAGTTCCACGGAAACAGAGGTCCGACCCCGCGAGGAATTGGCCGAGGAGGTCCTGCCGGACACCCCGTGGATCACCATCGTCTGGAACGACCCGGTCAACCTGATGTCATACGTCACGTATGTATTCATGACCTACTTTCACTATTCCCGCGAAAAAGCTGAAAAACTCATGACTGATGTGCACGTTGAAGGGCGAGCGGTCGTTTCTGCGGGTACCCGCGAGGAAATGGAACGTGATGTCACAGCGATGCACTCATTTGGGCTGTGGGCGACTGTGAGTAAGAATGAGTGACCACGAGGAAGTCTCATATGGCTTCAGACGATCAGATACGGGCCGTCTGGTGCTACGCACTGACCTTGTTGAACGCGGATTGCTCGATACCTTGGCCGATCAGATCATGAACATCATGGCCCCAGCCGAGCAAAATAGTGATCTTGACCCCATAGCGCGCATGGTGGGAATTGACCCTGAAATCGAGGCGCCAACAGATGATGTTGTGCGCCGCCTACTCCCTGATGCCTACGTTGACGATCCCGAGTCGACCGCCGATTTTCGGCGATTCACCGATCGCGACCTGCGCACAGCCAAGGTTGCGCATGCGGCTGTGGTGCGTGATTGTCTGGCTCGGTCGGGCGAAAAGGTCACCGTAAGCGCAGATGAGGCGCAGTCGTGGTTGGCTTTCCTCAACGATGCTCGCTTGGCGCTGGGGACCAGAATTGGCATTACCGAAGAGAACCATCAAGAGCTCAGTGACCTCCCCGATGAAGACCCGCGCTCTGGGATGTACCACGTCTATGACTGGCTCACGTTTTTGCAGGAGTCCCTTCTGCAAGCGTCGTTCTTTCAAGATTCCTGACGCGAGATTTATTCACCCACACAGCAAAGAGGGACCCGGCCGTGATGGCCGAGCCCCTCTTCGGTGAAGCGAAGAACTACTTGCTGGATGGTGCTGCTTCGAGCTCCTCTTCGGCGAAGGTTGCCGAATCGTCGGCGCTCTTCTCGCGTGCGATCTTGTAGATCAGCAGGCCGAAGAGACACTTGGCGAGCACGTCGGCTACGGAGTAACCAACCTGACGCCACACGAATGCATCTGCACCCTCGATGCCGAACATGGGGATCATGTACGAGATCGGGTAAACGCCCCACGTTGCCAGCAGCAGCCAGCGCAGACCGTTGAGGTCCTTGCCAACCTGCGTCGGCTGATCCTTGGCTGCTCGACTGAGTTCGACGAACAGCACGTAGAGGATGTAGAGGAACGGAATGGTGGAAAGTGCACCCCACACGCCCTTGGTGACGTTGTCGACTGCGATTTCTCCGGGGTAGCCCAGAACGATCATCAGCACGGATGCTGGGATGAGCTTGAGCAGCATGGACTTGCGAACTGCGCGCGGAAGCGCGAGGACCGCAATCGTTTCGAAGAGCAGTAGCGGAACAGTGAGCAACCAGTCAACGTAGCGGTAGCCCTCGTTGAAGCCCTCGCCATTCACCAGCACGTAGGTCATGGAATCCATGGCTGCGGCTGCTGTGCCCTCGTCGACGGCCACGTAGGAGCCGGTGAACGAGTTGAAAATGCGGTAGTAGTGGTAGGCGGCGATCAGACACACCATCGCCGAGACGACGAGCGCCTGGCGGTAGCGGGGCAGAACGCGTCCTTGCACTACGAGCAAGAAGATGAACGTTGCCAGCATGGATGCCAGCGCGAGCGACAAAACGTTGTACACGGTTTGGTACTGCGAATAGTCAAGCTCAAGTACTCCCACACGAACCTCCGGGTTGGGTGTCGGGCGGGTGGCCCGATCGTTGGTGTCTTGGTGCCCGACGGTCACCCGAGGATCGTCAAGCGAGGCAACCCTCTACCCCTTTGGCCCAATACGCAAGTCAAACGCGCAATGTCGCGATGTGTTGTTTTTCCATGAGGCGGTACCGTGAGGCCGTGCTCAGGATCGAACAAGGCCTGGTGGACCAAATGGTGGCCCATTGCCGGGCTGATCATCCAGACGAGGCTTGCGGGGTAATTGCCGGTCCAGTGGGCTCTGATTCCCCTGAGCGGTTCATCCCGATGGTCAATGCGGCTCGCTCACCCACGTTTTATGAGTTTGACTCCGCTGATCTGCTCAGGCTGTATCGGGACATGGACGAGCGCGACGAGGAGCCGGTGGTCATCTACCACTCGCACACGGCCACAGAGGCCTATCCCTCGCGCACAGACATTGCCTACGCGTCCGAGCCACTGGCCCATTACGTTCTCGTGTCTACGAGAGAATCCGGCTCCTCCGATGGCCCCTATGAGCTTCGATCCTTCACGATCGTGGACGGTGTGGTCACCGAGGAGTCGATTGACCTATTTGACTGACTTGCTGCAAGTAATTCGCATTTGCGAGTCCTCGCAGCGCCCACTTCAGGCGAAGTTCGTACGCTTGCCCCCTGATTCGGAAAAAACGAGCGAGCCACTGAAAGGGCACCGAGATCATGGCAGTCGAAGTAAGAATCCCCACCATCCTGCGCCCCTACACGGGTGGTGAGAAGTTGGTGATCGCTGAAGGCGCCACGCTTGCAGAGGTTATTGCCGATCTCGACGCCCACCATCCCGGACTCTCCGATCGCCTGATCGACGACAGTGGTCTGCGTCGATTCGTCAACGTGTACCTCAACGATGAAGACGTGCGATTCCTCGATGGGCTAGCCACTGGCATCGCAGATCAAGACTCCATCACGATTCTGCCTGCGGTGGCCGGCGGCTGACGTGCGTTTCGACTCCCTCCTCGATTCCGTTGGGCACACCCCACTCGTGGGCTTGCCCCGGCTCTCTCCTTCGCCGGATGTACGGCTTTGGGCAAAACTCGAGGATCGCAACCCGACCGGCTCAGTCAAGGATCGCGCCGCGCTAGCGATGGTTGAGGCGGCCGAGAAGCAGGGTCTTCTTCACCCTGGTTCCACTCTGCTTGAGCCCACTTCGGGCAACACCGGAATCTCGCTGGCGATGGTGGCCAAGCAGCGCGGCTACAACCTCGTCTGTGTCATGCCAGAGAACACTTCCGCTGAGCGCACCCAGCTCCTGCGCATGTGGGGCGCCGAGGTCATTTATTCTCCCGCGGCTGGTGGTTCCAATGAAGCCGTCCGGGTCGCAAAGCAGATCCACGAGCAACATCCAGAGTGGGTGATGCTGTACCAATACGGCAATGCGGCCAATGCGCAGGCGCACTTTGACTCGACCGGCCCCGAACTGCTCGCTGACTTACCTACGATTACGCACTTTGTTGCTGGGCTCGGCACGACTGGCACTTTGATGGGCGTGGGTCGATTTTTTCGGGAATACAAGCCCGACGTTGCCATCGTGGCTGCTGAACCGCGATACGGCGAATTGGTCTACGGTCTCCGTAATCTCGACGAGGGTTTTATCCCGGAACTTTATGACGAGTCGATGTTGACCACGCGATTCTCTGTCGGTCCACTTGATGCGTTGAAGCGCACGCGCGAGTTACTGGAGAAGGAAGGTATCTTCGCCGGGATTTCGACTGGTGCGATCTTGCACGCAGCCCTTGGTATCGCGGCGAAAGCTGAGAAAGAGGGCCGCAAGGCTGATATCGCGTTCATTGTGTGCGATGGCGGCTGGAAGTATCTATCTACCGGCGCCTATGAGGGCACCCTCGAAGAAGCCGAGAGTGCCCTCGAAGGACAGCTGTGGGCCTAGCTAGCGCTC
>CAIXFB010000203.1 GCA_903918595.1 uncultured Actinomycetes bacterium | reverse complement strand
TCGAGCACCTCGCGTTCGACGGACTTTGCCTGGAAAGAGAGAGACACCATGGGCGCTCCCGAAGTACACCCCGTGATGACCAGTGCACCGGTGATAGAGAGCACTGCAAGGGAGCCTGTGCGAAGTTTGAGTGACATGAAGCAGGATTCTAGAAAGGGAGTAACCGGATCTGCAACTGCTGAAAAGACTCTCTCAAACACCTTTCCAACGTGCCACGAAATGACTCCTCGTGAGTCAACCTGAATCACCAGGATCCCTATTTCTAAGGCTTGGTAAGGCGGGTAGGACACGCTATGAGTCGCCTGGAATCGCTGTGAAACCGTTGCGCGCAACTCATAATCTGGTCGTCGTCGGTTCGAGCCCGACCCGCCCCACGAGCTTGTTGTGTGGTTTCGGCAAAGCCTTGATGGTGGCTTCACCGTCTCGCCCCCAGCCCTCATCGCCGAAAGCCATGCGCCCCCGTGGGATCAGTGGGGATATCCCGCAGCCCGAGCCCAACTCCGAGCTTCCCGAACAGCAGAATGTTCCAATGAAGGTCATTACCCGAGTTCTCACCGCGGCGGCTGCCACGCTCGCCCTCACCGCATGTGGTAGCCAGACGGCAGAGCCGCCCGCAGGATTCACTCGGCTCATCGACGTAGCTCCCGACATTGTGCAGGAAATCCGTTACCACGGAGAGCACAATTTTGTGGGACGGCCCGTCACCGGGTACGACGCTCCCGAGTGTTGGCTCACCGATGAAGCCGCGCGGGCACTTACGCAAGTGCAAGAGAGCGTCAAGGTCAATGGCTATTCGCTCAAGGTCTACGACTGCTATCGCCCGCAGCGGGCGGTCACTGATTTTGTGGAATGGGCCAAGGACCCGGTAGACGATCTCACGCGTGGGGAGTTCTATCCGCGTCTGGAGAAGGACCAACTATTTCCCATGGGCCTGATTGCGGCAAAGAGCGGGCACAGTCGTGGGTCGACCGTCGATGTCACTCTCGTGCCGCTTGGGTCAAAGGCCAGCCCGCAGTGGGTGATGGGAGATCCCATTACCGACTGCGCTGCACCGGTTGAGGCCAGGTTTGCAGACACGTCCATCGATATGGGCACCGGTTTTGACTGTTTTGACCCACTCGCTGCAACTGCGAGCCCCGACATCACCGCGGAGCAAAAAGATAATCGGCAATTGCTCGTGTCTGCGATGCAGGCTGCTGGTTTTGTGAATCTGCCCGAGGAATGGTGGCACTACACACTCGCCAATGAGCCATTCCCGGAAACTTTCTTCGACTCACCAATTAAGTGATCACGGCATGAACCGCAACTTGCTGACGGGAAACTCTTCTCAGTCAGAAAACAACTGAGAAAAAAGGAAGCGTCATCCGCAAAGGGGAATTGCCCTGTGCTAGTACCTCCATCTGTACTCGCGGCAGCACTTCGACCCAACATTAGGTTGCCCCAGCATTAGGTTGAGTCAAGTAGGCGCGCATCGAGCCGACAGGCAGAGTGACGTAGGCGCAGTCAGTTCCGAAACCAAATGTGAGTTGGGATCTGGTGCAGGTGCTCGCAGAGGAACACAGTGAAAAACTCTAACCGCCTCCATTGAGCCCATCGCTGTTAAAGAGTGGTCAGTTGTCGGGCTGATCGGCATGGCAAATGGACTCACGCCAAGTAGGCCGCTAGGGCAAGAAGTCCTTATCGCACGCCAAAACACAATCTGATTGTTTTGCCGTAGATGACCTGAAATTCATAAACTTCACCATTTATTCAACGTGAAGACGGGGCATCGGCTGTGGTGGCAACCGGTTAATCCTCGAGTACGTGAATCAAGCGTTTTTCGTAATCGCTTTTCATTCTTTGGTAAAGAAATCCCGTTCCTTGACCCCGTCTTGTTCGTGAGAACTCCTCTGATTTCGATCGAATCGTGAAGTGGGTACAAGTTGAGTTTCGTGAGATGAAACAAAATTCATTCAAATGTGACTTTACTATTTTTATCAGAGTGCATGAGGTAGGATTCCAATCGAGGATTCCTCACAACAAGGAGCAAAAATGCGAGCAATGCGTCGTACCGCTATTGCGGTTTTTTCGGTTGTAGCGGCACTGACATTGTCAGCGTGTGGTGGTTCAACAGATGAGGCAACAACTGCTGAGTCAAGCTCTGCAATGAAAGGTGGAGCCTTAAATTCAGAAGAGAAAGCCGAATCGGCAGAAGTAGAAGGAATCCTAGAGGCCGAAGTAGAGACCGAAGAGATCCCGGACACTTCAGGATTGTCTTCAAATCGGGTATGCCCCGGCGTCAATTCAGACATTTTTGAGTGCCTCGAATCAAGTGGTGACTTCAGTTATTTCCTCTCAATTCTCAATGATGCCCAACGGAACGAATTGGCTACAAGCGGTCCCCTGACTGTGTTTGCACCAACAGATGATGCATTCGAAGCACTGGGTGATGAAGCCCAAGGCCTACTGGACGAAGACGAGGACTTGCGGAAAGAGGTCGTTGCTCACCATATTGTTAAAGGCGCTTATCTGACTCCCGACTTTTTCCGTGAGGATCCGAGATTCATAGATGTGGCCGGGTTTTCCGGCGTGGAAACTGATCTCAATGATGTCATTTACGTTGAAGGAGCGGGCGTGGGACCCGGAGATAACTTGCTGAACAACGGCATCATTCATGTAATCAATAAGGTACTGATACCGGGGAATCCGTGGTGGGAGGAATAGGCGGATGGATTTAATTGACAGTCCGAAGTGAGTGCTGTACCTGGTTTTGATCGGTTTTTGATTGAAGGCGAATTTTAGTCTTGTAAGGATAAATCTTAGTGAAGTCACTTTTGGCTTTACCTGCATCTTGTGCTCGAAAAGCAAGTCTCGAGTTTGAGAACCCCTCGGATGAAGGAGCAAGAATGCGAGCAATGCGTCGTACCGCTATTGCGGTTATTTCGGTTGTAGCGGCACTGACATTGTCAGCGTGTGGTGGTTCAACAGATTTGGCAACAACTGCTGAGTCAAGCTCTGCAATTAAAGGTGGAGTCCAAGATACAGAGGACGATCCAGCGGCCTCTGAAGTCGAGGCAGAAGTCGAGG
>CAIXFB010000202.1 GCA_903918595.1 uncultured Actinomycetes bacterium | reverse complement strand
CGCTTGGCAAGCAGGTCGTACAACTGTTGCTGAATGCGCTCCCGCACTCGATCGGTCAAATCGAACACCAGCATGGGATCTTCCGCTGCACCTTCTGGGAATCCATCCGTAGGAATCGGCTCGCCGAAGTGAATGAACCACTTACTAGGCAGCGGGACCATGCCGAGTGGGCCCAACCACGGAAAAGTCGGGGTGATCGGGAAATACGGCAGACCAAACAACCTCGCGAGCAACTTTGCATTACCGATCATTGGGTAAATTTCCTCGGCGCCCACGATCGAGGTTGGGATGATCGGTGACTTTGTGCGCAGCGCAGCCGCCACAAAACCACCTCGCCCAAATCGTTGCAAGCGGTAGCGCTCACTAAAGGGTTTGCCGATTCCCTTGAAACCCTCGGGCCACACACCAACAACTTCACCAGCACCTAGCAATCGCTCCGCGTCTGGATTACAGGCCAGCGTGTGCCCGGCCTTTCTTGCCAGGTCAGCAACCACCGGGAGCTGGAAAACTAAGTTGGCCGCAAGCATCCGCAGGTTCCGATGTGCCGGATGTTCATCGTGCAGCGCGACCTGAGTCATGATCGCATCGAATGCGACGGTGCCTGAGTGGTTGGCCACCACGAGAGCGGCCGAATCCGCAGGAACGTTCTCCAGACCAGAGACTTCGACGCGAAACCAATTTCGGTAGAGCGGGCGCAACATGTTGAGCAACACCTTGTCCGTGAACTCTGGATCGAATCCAAAATCATCAATCGAGTAGTCGCCACTCATCCGGTGCGAGATGAAGTCGAGCAGACTCTCCTCAACATGCTGCGGATCTAGTTCGAGATCACATTCGGGAATCACCGGATCCGGGATAGCCGGCTGCGGACCGGTATTGCCGACGAGCCGAGCAGCCTTGCTCGGTCCCATGGCACCTGACTGCGCTGATTCAGCCTTCGAAGGATCCATCGTTCTCCTCCCTTCGAGCGAAGGCCATAAAAGCATCGGCACTTGAGTACTCCGGAACAAAGCCGATTGCTCGCTCAATCGCCGAAGTGTCGAGCACCCGTCCGTACGTGAGGTAACGGATTTGTTCAGAAGACAAATCCGCATATCGGGCAGCTGCAACCGTCCGGCCAAGAGTCGACAACATGAAGGAGGGCATTGGAACAAACTGCTTATGCATCCAGCGCACTGCCTGTGAAAGTGTCACAGCGCCTGGGCCGGCCACATTAAAGATTCCGTCGGCCCGAACGTCGACGCAACTTTTGATCGCCCGCATCCCATCATCTTCATGCACGAACTGCAGTCGTGCATCAAAACCAAGAACCGTGGGAATCACCGGAAGACTGAAATACCCGGTGGTGCCGGTCCGCAAACCGGGGCCCATGAAGTTGGCGAATCTCAAGATGCTGACGGCGACATCTTGCCGGCGGCGCGAAAAACCGCGCACATATCCCTCAACCTCGAGGCAGTCTTTTGCCCAGCCAGATCGCGGCGGGTGTTTCGGTTCCATCTCTTCGGTGAACATCGCGGGGTCCTTGGGACCAGCGCCGTACACAGACGACGACGACTTCACCACAAAAGAGGTCAGGCTCGGGACCCTCTGACAGGCCGCCAGCAACTGCATCGTGCCGATGACGTTGATGTCTTTCATGGCGCTTCGGCCACCCGCCTGCCGAGGGGTCGCGATCACCCCCATGTGTACGCAGGTGTCGACACCAGCCTCATCCATCACCCGGCCGATGACTGGGTTTCGGATATCTGCCCGAACAAATTCGATGGGCAAGCCCGATGGGGGTGGGACGGAATCGACGCCGATGACCCGATCAAATGCTGGATCTGCGGCCAAGACCGCGGCGAGGCGCCCGCCCAAGTAGCGCGAGACACCGGTTACCAGAGCTACTCGGCCCATGGTCACCTCCCCGCGCTACGAACTGGCCTACTTCTTGTTACGGCGCTGGACTCGCGTGCGACGCAGCAGCTTGCGGTGCTTCTTCTTAGCCATCCGCTTGCGACGCTTCTTGATCACTGAGCCCATGAACGATCCTTTTCTGCATGCTGCAGCCGTTGCGGCCGCGAGCACTATGAGTGTGCTGTCGGGAGCGAGGAGATGTCCTCGCAGGGGTAGAGCCTACCTATGAGGATTGGGCCTGCGGATCAGGCGGTCTCAACGTAGGAGTCGCGCAGGTAGTCATGAACGGCCTGCTCAGGGACTCGGAAGGAACGTCCGACGCGGACGGCGGGCAACTCACCGTTGTGGACGAGACGGTAGACCGTCATCTTGGATACACGCATAACCGAGGCAACCTCGGCAACGGTCAAAAAGCGAACTTCACTCAGTGCCCGCTCGGGGGTCGTTGACATCTACACACCAAACTCTCTGCCCGCGGGCGCCCCGGCTTCCCCTCCGGTGACTTTCGACCACGTCGCTCGCCGAAGATTAGTGGGCGATGGGGGTGGAGTGAAAGGTGGTTCCCAAAATTGATCTGATTCCCTCACAATTTAGGGAGCGCCGAGCTCTATTCCTCGGTCGCGCGCAGCCGTAATGGCCGCAATGATCGCATCGCCCACTGCACGCCGATCAAGTTCTGCGATAGCCGCAGCGGTGGTTCCACCCTTCGAAGTGACTTTGGCTCGAAGGTCCACAGCGTCCTCGTCAGCGGTTGCCAGCAGCATCGCTGAACCAAGAATCGTCTGATGCACCATCACCCGGGCGGTGGCTCGGTCCAGGCCCAGATCCACGGCCGCGTCGATCATGTTCTCAGCCAGGTAGAAAACGTACGCCGGTCCGCTGCCGGAAACAGCAGTGAGTGCATCCTGCAAATGTTCTGGAATCCGCACCACCACACCAACCGATGACAACAACCGCTCGGCTTCATCCAGTGCCGCTGTCGAACCGCCTTCGACGCCACTGATCCCGATTAGCCCCTGATCGATCCGGGCCGGCGTATTGGGCATTGCCCTCACGACGTCAACCCCGGGACCCAATGCGCCCGACAAGGTCGCGATGGTGATGCCGGCAGCGATCGAGATGACCAAGGTGCCTGGTGCAAGGTGCTGACTCATCGAGGTGAGCGCGGCGGCCATGTCGATGGGCTTCACAGCCAGAATCACCACATCGGCACCCTGGACAGCCCGGTCGATCACATCGACATCGAGTGGGTATCGCTGCGCAAGGTCTGCGGCCCGTTCTGGAGAAGCCTCGACGACCCGCACGCGAGGTGCCTGGTCAGAGTTGCGCAGCAGCCCGGCGATGAGCGCCTCACCCATCACCCCACCGCCGACCACCGTGATGATCTGTACGCGAGGGGACATCATGAGTTCACTGTGCCACACCACCGAGTAACTCTGCCGCCGCAGTCAGACTGACACGCACATGCATATGCGCTTCGAGGAGTCGTCGTTGTTCTGACTCACGCTGACCCACATCGAAACCGAACTCGAAAGAGTCCGGTTCACGACCACTGCGCAGTGCAAGGTCTTTGATCAGGTCGATCAGTTTCGATTGGCGAGTGGCGAAGCACGGATGACCTTCTGCCTGGATAAGAATCCTCGCGCATCGGATGAACGCTTTATCTGTCTCCGCACGCGAACTGAACCGAGCGCCACCATCAGGGTCTTTCCGTCCGCGCACCAAGCGCACCCGCCCATCACCCAAGCTTTTGCACAGTTCAAGAGTTCGACGGATGTCCGCAGCGAGAATTACCCCAGGTGTGTGGCTATGTGCGTGTCCGAGTTCAACGAGGTTACGAATATCAAGCACCCGATCAACATGGGCAGTGACGTCGGCGGAATCGACGTCGTAGCCCCGACCATCGAGCAGCACATCGACTCCCCTCGCCGCACAGATTCCGGTGAGATCAAGCACGCGCTCATGCGATGCCTCTGAAACATCGAGCAGAATCTGGGTCATCGAGAGTGAGCCGAAATCGGAAAAAGCATGCAGGGCAGTGGCTAACGCATCAGCCGGCGTCGAGTGAGCAGTCACCGGCAATGCGATCCAACACCCTGAATCGGCAAGGCGTGAGGATTCAGCAGCCAGCGCTGCGAGGTCACGAGGTGGGACGATTCGGTCAACAACCCCTTGAACGAATTCGCGGATCATCAGGTGCGTCCGGGGCGCGCTGTAGGCAGCGGCACCGTCGGATCGATGAGTTGTTGAATTACCGGGCCCACGAGGCTCACAACTTCATCATCGGTGGCGGAAGCGAGCGGTTCAAGGCGCACAACGTAACGAGTGGAGAGCACCCCGGCCAAGTAAGCCGACACCAATGCACCTCGCAT
>CAIXFB010000201.1 GCA_903918595.1 uncultured Actinomycetes bacterium | reverse complement strand
TTGTAGCGGCACTGACATTGTCAGCGTGTGGTGGTTCAACAGATTTGGCAACAACTGCTGAGTCAAGCTCTGCAATTAAAGGTGGAGTCCAAGATACAGAGGACGATCCAGCGGCCTCTGAAGTCGAGGCAGAAGTCGAGGCAGAAGTAGAGGCAGATAATCAGGAATTGCCTTCAAATGACGTATGCCCCGACGTCAGGCGTGCAGACATTTTTACGTGCCTTCAATCAAATGGTAACTTCACCATCTTTCTAAATATAACGAGGCTTAATGATGATCTCCGTGAGGAACTGTATACGGGTGGTCCCTCCACGGTGTTTGCCTTTACAGATGATGCTTTTGAAGCAACATTTGAAGTACTCGGTGAAAAAGCCCTAGGCCTACTGGACGAAGACAAGGAATTGCTCAGAAAAATCCTCACTCACCACATTAAGAATGGCGTTTACGACACTGACGACCTATTCACAGGTGGCTCCGAATTTCTCGATGATGTCGGGTTTTCCGCCATTGAAGAGAGTCTCGATGGTGTGATCACTGTTGATGGAGCGGTTGTGACCTCCGGAGATAACGTTGTCGACAATGGAATCATTCATGTAATAGATAAGGCGCTCATACCAAAGGGTGCTGGAGAGTTGCTGAATCCTTAAGTCATTAAAGAATTAGATGGGTGCGTTGAGCAGTATGGAATCCCAGAATTCCTCAATAAAAGGAGCAAGAATGCGAGTAATGCGTCGTACGGCAATCTCCGTTGTTTCGGTTGTGGCGGCACTGGTTTTGTCAGCGTGTGGTGGTTCAACAGATGAGGCATCAACTGCTGAGTCAAGTTCTGCATTTAAAGGGGCGACCGAAGAATCATCCCTTCCACAACTTGAAATCTTTTTTGATTTGCTGGAAGTGTCTGGAATCGATGTAACTCAACTTGCAGACAATACGATCTTCGCACCAACAAATGAGGCTTTTGACGCTCTCGATGACAATGTCTTTGATGCCCTTTTGCTCGAAGAGAACGCGGACGCTCTCACGGAACTCCTTGCGTACCACATTGTTCAGGGCAAGATCATCTTGCCTGGCGACGGTACTGATGGGCTCGTGATCACCCCTAATGGGGAAAAGTTGGACATTTCGACAGCGAATGGCGTGGTGGTTAATGGAATCCTTGCCTCCGACTCGGCAGGGTCCTCAAACGGTGTGACCTATGCGCTCCCTGAGGTGCTCATGCCACCCAACTGGCTAGAGTCATATTCTTCTCTACAACTTGAGTAATGTCATTCATCTCAGCCAAGGTGTGAAGTGTTCAGACGATCTTTGAAGGAACTCAGCAGCCGAAACGTCGAATCCAAACTGTTGCAGAAGGTGTTGGGATAAACAAAAGCGTTGCCGGGGGCGGTAGCTCAGTTGGTTAGAGCCTGACCGCGCCCCACGTGGGAGAAAGAAGCTCACGGCCTGAGGTTGCTAGCATCCGCGCATGATGAATCGCCGCGGCCTCGCCCTTGTCGCCCTTGTCGGGGTGTTATTCCTCTCAGCTTGCGGGGGCCAGTCGGAAACCGTTGAGAGCTCGACGTCCGATGCGATGCCCGCGGCCTTTACCGATCCCGAGGCGGCCTTCGCGAATCCGGACGCGAGCGGTGAGGATCTCATCAACGGGTGGTTCGGGCTGCTGGATCTCGCAGGGGGTGAAGACGGCGAGGTCGCGACTTCCACTGAGGAGGTCGAGGCGGGCATGGCGATAGTCAGGCCCTATCTCGATCCGGCGTTCACGCTGATGCGAGCGACGGGCCAGCGTTACACGGCGGGTAACTTCGTGCCCCTTGATATCGCTGCCTTCGATCTGTCGGACTTCGTCGTGACCGAGCCGCGTGATGACATTCGCGTGATTCGTTTCTTCGTGAAGGCGCCCGGTGCGACGTCGCCGGATGCGGGAGCTGTCATGTCGGACGAGAAAGCTCCGCGCATTGTGGTGGCGCGTTGGGACGAAGGGCTGGGTCATTGGGTGATGGTGAGTTACGCCAATTTCAACAGGGCCATTGCCTCAATCTGCGAGCAAGAGCCCATTGCCGTCAGCGGCGAAACCCCTAACACGAGTCCGGAAGATGTTGCCTTGGGCACGTCGCTTGTAGAACAGTGGCGTGATATCACGACGGGAGCGTCGAAAGAGAAGGTCCGGCACCCAGCCAATCAGATCCAGCTCGCCGACGGGCAGGGATGGCCGGCAATCGATGGCAAGCCCATCGAGTGGGCGCCAGCTAAGGCCTACGACTTCGCCAACGTCGGCGTTGCGCTAAACGGTGATCTTCTCGTCGTCTCCTACGACGCTGTGGTGAGCGACCTCGTAATGGAAGGGGAGCAGTACCGAGACACCGCATCCCCGCGCATGCTCACATACTTGCTCAGCCCGGAAGGGAAGTGGGAGCTGATCGCCCTGGCAAACTTCAACGTGCCGAAGGGTGTCCCCGCAGACGTGGAATGCGTGTCGGTGACCTCGTGACAAGCGAGAACCCCGCGGCAAAGTAGTTGAGCGCTTAGTCCAGCTTTTTTGTGCACCACAGGTCCAAACTTCGGCCAAAAGTGAGGGCATGTATAGAGAGCTGCCCAGCGCTCAGGACATTCAGACCTCATAAGTCGGTTATCGTCGGTTCGATCCCGACCCACACCACCACAGTTCAACCCTCAGAAGTCATTGTGCTTGAGCGATTTCTCACACATGGGATACCGGTCTCCCTCATACCAGCGCACGAGCGAATAGGGGCCCTTGCTCGAGTGAATAAAAGGTGAGCCCGGCAGTTCCCGCGGAGGCTGGTGGGCAGCGCCATGACTTTCAGCAGCTGACAATCACCTTTGGTTCACGTCAGGTTGCGCGACGTTGAATCGAGACCTTGAGATATGACGTTTGCCCGGTGATTGGGTCGACCAGAGCAAGAGTGGTCCTTTCAGCCCTCGATGAGGTGAACACCGGCAA
>CAIXFB010000200.1 GCA_903918595.1 uncultured Actinomycetes bacterium | reverse complement strand
GCTTGGGTGACCGCAGCATCCCAGTCAAGGTTGTCTTTATCTGGCTTGATGCGCGCATGTGGATGCGTTCGCACCACAAGTTCGTAGCCCAATTCACGGCACATCTCAGCGAGAGTCACCAGAGCATGCGGTTGGTCCGTGAAGTATTCCGACCAATCTAAATCAAGTTCGGCAATCTCATCGCCTGAAGAGCTGAAATACACCACAAGGGGAAGATCACTTTCCCGTTCAATGCTCCGGCCAGCTTGTTGTCCGCCAGTGAACTGCGCATTTGCCGAATCAACGTGATGTATCCGCTCTTCAAACCAACTTCGAGCAACCTGATCTCGCTCTGACTCGCTCCACTGATCAAACATTCTCTTCATTCGATTTTGAAGAGCAGACCAGTCGTGGGTTTCATCAATCGTGAGGTCAAAATCCGTATCTAGGCCACCAGTGTCATAAGACAGAATCGGCAATCCAGAATCCAGAGCGGCAGCTGTCACTGCACTGTCGTGCAGGAATCGGCCGTTATAGATGTAGATCGAGGTGATCCCTCGATCTTTGATGACCCGCATGGTTTGGTCATATACATATGCGAAGGATCGAGTCGCCCGTTCTACATACTTCTTTGGCCACACGTGTTTGTCATTGGATGGTGTTTCAGGTGATGGTGGTGCGTGCAGCACTCCTCGGCCCAATGGGGCGCCGCGATAGGTCAATCCCCTGATGCTCGCACGTGAAAAGTCCGTGATGGCCGGCAGATCGCCAGTTGGACTCCACGGATCAATCGGTGGGGCAACGAAGATCTGACTCGGCAGGCCAGCTTCTAAAAGCCCCTCGCGAAGTTGCTGGTCGACGGTCTTGGTTCGCGTCGCACTGGCGATCTGGTGCTGTACCTGCCAGCCAATATCTCGAAGTGGCGTGTTATCCGACCACAACGCTAGCGAGACTTCGCTGCCCAACTCGTTGAGGGTCAACACGGTTTCAGCAACCGCGGCCAATGCAAAATCCCACTGGGTGAAAGAGACCAAGAGCGGTCGCCTCAATTGCTTCGGTGAGAGCACGCTCGTCAAGTAGTCAGGGAGCGATGCATGCTCGGCTGCGATCCGTGGCTCATGTGGAAAAAGCGTCATGATCTCTCGATCGTATTGCCGAGCGCAGAGGAGTACACGGCTGCAGTTTCTTGCGCCGAACGGAACCAGGTGAACTCGGCCGCCCTCGCGATTCCACGAGCAACTAATGCGCCCCGTTGATCCGCATCGGATAACACGAATCTGAGTTTCTCACTCAAATCACGCGGATCACCGACTTCGAAATAGATCGCGCCATCCCCGCCTACCTCGGGAAGTGACGTTGAATTCGCCAGAATCGTGGGAGCACCGGAGGCCATCGATTCAAGAGCCGGCAAACCAAAACCTTCATACCGCGAGGGGAAAACGAAAGCCCGTGAGTGAGCATATGCAGCCGACATCCGCTGATCGCTGAGCACATCTTGGCGCACACGGTCAGCTATCCCGAGTTCAGCAAAGCGAGCTGTTTCCTCTTTTGTAAATGCCCCGCCTCCGATACACACAAGATGAAGTTCAGGGAAGTCGGCATAAATCTCAGCAAAGGCAGAAAACAACACTTGTGCATCTTTGTACTGACCTCGATTCCCCACATACAGCAAATAATCCTTCGGCAGATCCTGCAGAGGTTCCGAATATGGGGTGAAAAGTGGATCAACTCCCAGATGCACCACGGAAATGGGTGCCTGAATATCTGGATACATCCGAATCAGGTCACTCTTGGTTGAGTGCGACACGCAAATAATGTGATCAGCCTTTCGAACGTAGCGTTCCTTCAACGTAAGTAAATCCAGTCTGCGCCGAGTCTTGGGCAGAAATTCAGGAATCATGTCGTGAACCGTGACAAATCGTTTGGCCCCTCGGGTTGGTGCCAAACCATGCGGCAAATAGAACGTGCTGTTAATGATGTCAGCCTTCGGATGAGCCTTGACCTGAGCAAAGTACCGGCCAAGAGCGGTCCATGCATTCCTGGCCCTTTTGACATCTAGCGCTTCAGAGAGAACTGGATCGTCCAACACGTAACGATTAATGATCGATGCACTCAACGGCAATACACTTACATCAAGCTCAGGTCTGGTAACGAATTGTCGGGTGATTTCCGTGTGCATGCGAGAAATGCCACCGAACGCCTGAATTGCGAAAATCTGTTCATCCAAGGCCAGTCGCACTTGCCCAGAGTAGTGCCTGAGAGTTAAGGGCCACGATGTGCGCGCTCAAGCCACGCCTCGAGCGCTTGGTCGTAGCGTGTAGGTTCACCAGCAACCCATTCCTGAAATTCAGCCTGCGTTGCGTGAATTTCCTCAGGATCTTGCAAAGTGTCAGAAATGACCGGAGCCATGTGATCGGCCCAGTCAAGGGTGTATGGGAATCGGTATTTCTCCCCTATCGGAAAATCTTGCCAGCAGTAGCCTGCACCTCGAGCCAGCATGATGGTGGGAGTACCTTGATTTGCCGCTTCTCGGGGTAGTCGATCACGGCCTGGCAAGCTGCCGATCTCTACATACAGCGCTGATCGGGCCAGAGTTTCTCGAACCTGGTCAAACGTCATATTTTCTATCGGGACAAACTCCACACCAGGAAGCCTTCTGCGCAAGTGATCAATTTTCCACTTACCTTTAGTGCCGTTGTAAGAGACCACATTACGTTCTCGCTCAACCTGCACTGCTGCAGCGGACTGAGGATAGTCCGTCAATAGGAAAGAGCCACGCCGGTATGCAGACTGCAGAAAACTCTGTCCGTAATAGGACTGCGTGCCAAAGTTGATGTCTCGCTTCATCAGTGATTCGGCATACCGAATCGAGACAGTTTCAATAACGGAAGGGGCGATCTGGGTTATCGCTTTACCTTTGCGCCTTCGGGCCTCACGCCAGGTGCGCATCGGACCTTCAGTGATCTCTTGATCATCATGCGGCCACAATTCGGCCGGCACCTTGGAATCACTGCCCGCCGGGAACATGGAACATGCCCCTTCAGTGGCCTTGTAGTAACGGGCCTTGGGGATGGGTGAGTTATTAACGCTCAACCACAACATCCACACGTGGCTATCGGGGGTTCTGGAGAGCTCGCTGCGGCTCTCAATGGGCGAAACTTCACCAATGACCAAATGACCATCTGGATGGTTCGGCATCGCAGGCACGATCGGTGCATCAAATTTGCCATATTCTGGGTGCTGCATGCGGCCCCGAAAGTTTCGCATCGGGATCAGATAGGCCTCCACGCCCTTCTTCCGCATGGAGTCCACCAGGAGCGCCAGCGCTTCGGGCCCACCCGTCCGGTCACCGATGGGAGCGGCGACATAGAAGATCGGAGCAGGCACCTGAAAACCTTAAGGCAGGAATCCCCCGGCAAAGCCACCCTGGTCACTAGGCCGCAGGCGTAGATCCACCGAAGGCTGCGGTGTGCACAGCGGGTAGTTATCCCAGCACTGATCTGTGAGTACGGGCACCAAGACCGGAATTCCTGATGGCAGCACAAGTGAATCAGCGGGAACGTCAATTATCGGTGCAACGCTATACGGGATCGTGACACCTAGCCTCCATTCGGAATCCTGATTAATGTCCGCCCAGTCCAACCGGAATCCAGCGCTGAACAGGCTGACCACCACCACAGATAGTGCACCTCCTGCGATTGCAACCTTCGATATCGCGGCTTTCCACAGCAACCAGCCCATTGGAATTGTCAGCAGTGTGAAAATCGGACCCCACGCAAACCGATACGAGGGTGGCGTCAACATGAACCAGGCCGTGACCGCAACCAGGCTGGGAATCACAGAAAGCGCAATGGCACGCCAGTAAATCTTCCTGACCAGAACAGCGAGCACCACCACAACGATTCCGAGAACCAAGAATAGGTAGGTCTCCCACAAGGCAAACCGATTAGCGAACCACACGCCAACCCAATTGAATCCGCTCACCGACTCCCATAGCTCGCTGGGATTTCGATGAAAACCAAGGGTTGCAGCGCGGTTATCGACTGGATCCACGGCTCGCCACTCCACCGGAAAAGCAATGAGTGACAGCGGGTACTGAAACCAACCACTGAGCACATAGTCGCGGGCAGTGGATGCAGCCAAAGCCACTACCCCGCTAACAAATACCAGGCCTGAGCCCCAGGCCAACCCAGAACGAGAACCCTTTCTCCTAATCGCTAGTAGCAGAACCACCAGTAGTGCAGCGCCGGCAAAAAAGGCTGCCGTTGGTCTAAACAACACCAAGGTAATGGCCAACACACCCAACACCACACCGGATGAGACCCAGTTCTTCCGTGAGTGAACCGTGTCAACGAGATAAGCGCTGGCGACCACGGTGAGGGCAAACACTGCGGCGTCCTGGGTAGGGCTCGCCACCCAGAAATCTGCCATGGCAATTAAGGGGATCAACGCCACCACTTGGCCAACAAACAAGACATAGATCCCAGGACCGAACTTCTTTGTTCGGGCCCAGGACATGACTCGGAAAAGAAGTTCTAAGCTGACCAAAAAAATGAGTAAGCCATTCAGTAACCGAAAACCATTGGCAGCCCACGGGCCGTTACTGAGTAGAGCGGCGAGAGTGAACTCCGCATTCGAATACCCGAATGGGAAGTACAGATTCGCCAATCCCGGAATTGTTGCGTATTCAGCCGAGTATGTGATTGCACCTAGGTGGTAGAGCCCGGTGTCGTAATTTGTTACCGGACCCATCGCAGCACATGCAAAATAAACAACGGTCACCAGCACCGAACCCAGCGCTGCTTTCCACTGCCATGGGACTTCGCGGATTTCGAAAGATCCACGCCACGAAACGGATTTCCGCGCGAGCGCGAGACCGCAGAATCCGCCGAGAACAACCAATAGAACAGTCAGCAGAGACACTGAGCTTGAACCAAGTGGCTGCCATAGGTTCACGACATAGGTCCAGATGGTCAGAGTGAGCAGGCCCCACCAGAGAGAGTGCCGCAGCGCTACAAATCGATCTATCTGACGTGCACCCTTGATTTTCCGCAAAGAGAAAACAGCAGGTGCAAGTCCCACCGCAATTACCGCGACCGAAACCGCTACCCACGAAATGAGGACAAGGATTGCACCCGTGAGCGCGGGCAGTAGATCCATTAAAGCCACACTTCTTTAGATATTCGCCCGGAAATACTCAATGGTGGTGTTCAGGCCCTCCCGCAGGGCAATAGTCGGTTCCCAGCCAAGTGTGGTTTTGGCCCGCGTGATGTCTGGTTGGCGACGAATCGGATCATCTTGCGGAAGCGGCAGGTACTCAATCCCCGAATCCGTTCCCGTCATCTCGATGACCATGTTTGCGAGTTCCCCGATCGTGAACTCCCCAGGATTTCCGAGATTGATCGGCCCAATTACTGAATCATCCGATCGCATCATGGCGATCAACCCATCAATGAGATCGCTCACATAACAAAAGGATCGAGTCTGTTCGCCTTGGCCATAAACGGTCAACGGCTTTCCATTAAGTGCACTGACCACAAAGTTAGACACCACGCGGCCATCATGCGGGTGCATCCGTGGGCCGTAGGTGTTGAACAGCCGCACAACCTTGATTTTCAGATCGTGCTGCCGCTGGTAATCAAAAAATAGAGTCTCAGCGGCACGCTTTCCTTCGTCATAACAAGCGCGCGGGCCGATCGGATTGACGTTTCCCCAATAATCCTCAGTCTGCGGATGCACCAGCGGGTCGCCATACACCTCTGATGTAGACGTCAGCAAGATTTTGGCGCCGGTGCGCTTAGCCAGCCCAAGCATGTTGATCGAACCATGCACAGCAGTCTTAGTCGTTTGAACAGGATCGCGTTGGTAATGGATCGGGCTGGCTGGGCACGCCAGGTGGTAGATCTCATCGACTTCCACATAGAGCGGGAAGGTCACGTCGTGGCGGATCACTTCAAAGCGGGGATTGTCGAGGAGATGGCCAATGTTGTCTTTGGTCGACGAGTAATAGTTGTCGACGCACAAAACGTCGTAGCCATCATTGAGCAGCCGCTCACACAAGTGTGACCCGATAAACCCAGCTCCTCCGGTGACCAGCGCCCTACCTTGAGCAATACTCAATTTCTTGCCTTCCATTGGATTGCTGCATATTTGCGGACCCGGTCAATCGTGCCAAGTGCGGTGGCGCGGAAATGGTGTTTCCGGGCCCAATCATCCGCCTTTCGGTCCACTCGTACCGGGATTGACCTAGTTGGGAGCTCCACACTGCCTAAAGGCATGAGCAGCGGATCACCCTCAAAGGTGTGGGTAGCCTCCTGACCAAAGCCAATGTTTTCCACGAGGTTCGTATTGCAAGTGGCCGTGAGCTGACCCGCAGCCATGTTTGCCAGCTGTAATTGCCAATCCCAGGTATCGATGTCACCGCGGGCCGTCAGCTCAAAGTTAGACGCCCAGAACATCGCCCCCGACACCGATCGAGCCGATCTATTCCACAACTTCCAGGGTGAGATCCGCCGGTACCAACCGGTCGGGTCAAGGGTGTGCAAATCCCACGAGCGCTTCCATGTTGCCCACCCCCACACATGCGTAATCTGCGCAAACCGATAATCCTGCTCCGGGTGTGACTGCGCTGAGGCCGGAACAACGTTGCATCCTGAAACAGCAAATACTCGATCATCATCCTGGTAGCGATCGAGCAGTTCCGTGCAAAAGGGAAAGAAGCTCGGATCCGGGATGATGTCGTCTTCTAAAATTATTCCGCGCTCAACGTTGTCAAAAAACCACGTGATAGCATTACTCACCCCCTGACCACAGCCGTGGTTTGTGTCTTGGAAAAGTGTGTAGACATCATCTGTCCAAGTAATCCGTGATCGCAGCTCACGCACCTGGGCCACTTTTTCCTTTTCGCCGGCTTTGTCAGGCCGCGGCCCATCAACAGCAAAGTAGATCGTGGCTGGCTGAACCTCTGCTAATCGATCCAGCAGCTTGCTCAGATGATCAGGTCTATTGAACGCCATGATCAAAACGGGTTCAGCGATTGTCATCGTTCTCATCTTTCGCAGCCTTGTCCAAAGCATCAATTTGCTGTTGTAGGAGCGCTACTTCTTCAGCTAGCCGGCGGATTCTGCCCTCGTGGCGACTGAGTTCGAAGCTGAGCTGCACGCTCACCAAAATCAACAGGACCATGGTCACAAAGAAGAGCAGATTGACCGGAGTGGCCACCCCGATGGCAAAACTGATCTTGTTAAGAACATCAGGAAAAATCGCAAAAAATAAGGCAGCTCCTGAGAAGAAGAGCCACAGCACTGCGTATTTCTCACGCAAGATTCCCCGACGAAGCAAAAAGAACACGAAAATGAAAGTGATGAGTGCGGCAAATCCAGCCAGGAAGTTTGCGGTCACGAGTCATCTCCTCGTGGCGTGCGATCACTTTTGAGCCCGGTGGCAACAATCGCAAGTGACGCTCTTCCCAAATACAAAGCGGACCACACAGCGTTTTTACTTGGGCGCCCGTGCTGCCGGAAATACATAGTGACCGGTGTTTCAGAGACCACGAGCCCACGCCGGATAGCGATAGCAAGGGATCCAACCGTGTCGCCCAGATAGTCGGCGGGGTACTCCACCGCAAATAGTTCGATCGCGCGCGGCCCAGCAGATCTAAACCCAGAGGTGGGATCGGAGATGACTCGACGGTTCATCCGGCTGAGCGCCTTTGATAACAAGATCATTGCCCAGCGCCGCGGTCCGCCCACAAAGTATGTGGACTCGGGGTGAAATCGCGTTCCGACCACAATGTCGGCCGAGTCCAGACCGTCGATGAGTCGGTCAAGGTCGGCGGGATCGTGTTGGCCATCTGCATCAACTTGCACCAGCGCCGCGTACCCTTCCCGCTGGGCGTATAGAAACGCCGTGCGCATGGCGCCACCAACACCAACGTTGAAGGGAAGGGAGGCAACGGTGGCCCCTGCGGCTAGGGCAACTTCTGCTGTTCGGTCGGTTGAGCCATCATCGACCACGAGGATATCTGCATCGGGGCGGTGCTCTTTCACCTTCAGGATCACTTCAGTGATCGAGTTCTGCTCATTCCACGCAGGTATTGCGATGAGGGAACGAGACTTTGCCACCTTCCAACGCTACCCCACCGCCTGCCCATCTCCCCGGCACGACCAGATCAACACAAGGTCCGGTCGAGTTCACCAATCAAGACTTCATCAGAGGAAAATCGAATCTCGACAAAGTCCTGCCAATCCGAGTCCAAAGTTCGACGCGGGTCGATCCACGTCCAGCGAACCCCCGCAGCACACAGCGGTCCAGCGGTGATCGAGCTCGGCTGGTTGAGAAAGGCAAAGGTGGCTGCCTCGCGGGCAAGGAGTAATTCCTGGCCTCCAGCCGGGCCGTAGGGGCCTTGATAGGCGGTTCCGGAGACAAGAGTCTGTAACCCGGAAAGGGCCGGTACGAGGGAAGAGTTGGTCAGGTTGGTAACCACCAGATCGCCACCGGCTCCTTCAGCGCGCAGAAACTCACCCGCACGCAGGTAGCTAGCAGGGATTTCATAGATCGGCTCTCGATCCACAAACGGAGCCTGCAGAGGAGCCACGGAAAAGAACTCGGAGCGCACTGTGGGCGGTGATCCAACTAAGCCCGTACCCACCCCAAGAAGGCGCCCTGGGGCAGTCGCAAGAGTGGCTATCAGCACAAATACCGCTACCACCACCATGAAGGATCGAGAGCCAGCGATCACCATCACCAACCAGGCCAGCGCACATGCGGCAGCAATCCCTGCAAGAGGTCCAAGCCACCGCAGGGTCGGCTCCCAAACATTCCCACCGGATGGTCCGGTGGACCACAAAATCCACACAATCAGATAAGCAACCAACGCGCTCATCAACACAAGAACTGGAACGAGAGAGCGATTTCTTGACGCGCGTGATTGAACAAACTCCCACGCACTACCGGCACCAACAGCGCTCAATGCCGCTAATGGCCCAGCAGCGGCAGCGGCAAACCACAACTCGTTTTGCCCACCGTTGAAAACAATCGCAGCGCCAACACCGGCAATGACTAGGCCGATACCGATAGCGAATTCAGGTTGAGCACGCCAGTCGCGATCGGTCGCCAACCACAGCACTCCCACCCAACGAACTCCGAGACCCAAAGCCAAGATCACGGTTCCAAGGGCAACGCCGATGATTCCCACCGTGGGATTCATCCCCTGCTCACTTGAGGCACGGTCGAGCAGCGAACCTAAGGAAATGCCACCACCGCCATTGCCGCCAGCGATGAATATGAAATAGGCAACGGTCATGGGACCCAAGCCAGCAACTACTACCCAAATTTGAGCACCCGAAATCCTTCGGTGCTGAATTACTTGCCATAAAACCAATGCAACGATGGCGGCCGCGGCAACCGCCGCAGTACTTACTTTCACCAACATAAAGCCGGCCGAGAACAACCCGACCACAATCACAACAACCATGAAGCCAATCCGCGAATAGTCCGACACCCATACATGCGAGAGCAACACAACAAAACCGATCAACCACGCCACACTCAGTGACTGCGATGGTGAATCAAAGTTAAATACCGAGCCATACACAACCCCTAGATGACCACCTAGGAGTAGCAGGACTACAGCCAGAGAGGGAGCCCAAGAGACTTGACTTAAGCGCCGAGTCCACGAAGCGATCAAGGTGACTCCGGCAACCAAAGTCACTAGAGGCAGAACACGGGTGAGAACAAAGAAAGGCTGAATATCAAGAGAGGTTGTTAGTTGGCCGGCCCAGGCATAAGTGAGCCAGTGGTAGTGAATCGACTGCCCGGGCGTGAAAATGCTGTCAAAGACGCCAAAGACTGGGATGGAACGACCGAGTGCTTCAAAGAAAGCCATATCGCCGTGAAAGCCACTCCACGAGCCTTCCCAGTCCAATGGATAGTTACGAACACTCAAGCCAAACGAGAGCGCTGCCAGCACTCCACCGATCATCACAGCAACGGCCAACGGCCAGTCAAAGCCGGCAAACGGCTGAACCCTGAATCCTCGACGCAGAGTGAATACCCAAATCAACAACCCAGCCAAGCCGGGGATAGCCCACCCAAACGCGAAGATCGGTTGAAACAGAATTCCTGAGAAAACTGCCAACAGGGTCCCAAGCACCAAGGACATACCGGATAACTCAACCCAACCTGCCTGAGGGCGCATCCACCTCCAGAGCACAAAGCCGGCCACACCTTGGAGGAGAACAGCGAGGGAGGTAACTAGGTAAATCACCTGAATTCCCCTCTCCAGTTGTTGCTAACCAACATGAGCATCTCAAAGACTAGGCGATGGGGAGTGTGCTGAAAGCAGGGAACTCCCCAGTTTATCCCGCTCTAACTGCTGATGAACACATGTTGGGTTGCGACTATTTCTGAATCACTTACTCAAAATGAACGGGAAAAACCCGACGTAAGCATTGTCATACCCGTATGTAACGAAGAATGAACCGTTAGGTTTTTCGTGCCGCTTCCCTATTTGTGAAGGATGCGGCACG
>CAIXFB010000199.1 GCA_903918595.1 uncultured Actinomycetes bacterium | reverse complement strand
TTGCTATCAGGCCGCATCTGGTGTGGGGACCAGGTGATGAACAACTTGTCGGTCGGATTGTTGATCGCGCTCGATCAGGTCGATTAGTTCTTATTGACCACGGCCGTGCATTGATTGACAGCACATATTCAATAAATGTCGGCTCAGCCGTTGTGTCCGGACTTGAGCGAGTTGGCCGGGCAGATGTGAATGGGCGAGCTTTTGTTGTGTCCAACGGAGAGCCGCGCACGGTGGCGGAATTGGTGACCCGAATTGTGTCGGCCGCTGGATTGCCGGCGCCCTCGCGTTCCATCCCGTACCCGGCTGCGTACGTTGCCGGCGCGATGGTTGAGGGAGTCTGGCGACTTTCCGGCAGGCGCACGGAGCCACCCATGACCCGTTTCCTTGCCGAGCAGTTGGCCACCGCCCACTGGTTCGATCAGCGCGACACCAGACAGGCGTTGGATTGGCGCCCGGAGGTTTCCTTGGATGAGGGATTTGCAGAATTACGGAATTGGTATGTGCGCGCTGGCGGCGTGGCTGACTGATCAAGACCGTTATAGGCCGTATAAATGAGTAAGGCCCCTCGAAGTATGAGTTCGAGGGGCCTTACCTAGATCGAGTGCTCCAGCCGTTCGATTTCTCGCGAATGCCTCGACATGTGCAGTGCCTTGGCGCTCATGCTCCGTTTCCAGAACACCGGCTTTCTCTCTCAATCTCGACTCAATCCGATCATTCAACCCCGCCAGCACTCGGGATTCTCCAGGTCTTGCCCGGATCAGAATGTATCTTTGTGAACCGACCCGCCCCTTTCGGTGCGTTGGATTATTTCTAACAGTGAAAGCAAGGCGCCACAAGCACTTTTTCAAAATATTTTAAAAAGTTCTGACCCTTGCGTAGCTCCAATTCATTCCTGTCACATTGTTCACAACCAGTACTGCCAGATAGCCTGAACTGTGCCCAACATCGTCAGGAAATCCAGTGTTCTGCTGCTGGAAACGGCCAATGTTGCATCTGGTGCCGGCAACGGGATAGTGATGGTGGTCATTCCGTGGCTCGTACTCGAGTCCACGGGGTCAGCTCTTGCGGCAGGAGCCGTGGCTGCCCTGTCTTCCCTGCCAGCACTGCTCGTACTTCCATTGATCGGGCAGGCCATTGACCGGTTTGGTAGCCGCAGAATCAGCATCCTCTCTGATCTGGCTTCGATGATCTCGGTCATTGGGTTTCCCCTGGTTGCCGCATTCGTTGGGCTTTCCTTCGGTTGGATTGTGGCTCTCGCCATCTTGGGCGCAGCGGTTGATCCCGCTGGCTACACGGCGCGTAAAGCCCTGATCGAAGATGCAGCCGTGTCTTCCCGAGTGAGCACAGATTCACTGAATGGCGTTCACGAGGGTCTGTTCGCCACAGGGTGGACGGTGGGGCCGATCATCGGTGCCATTTTGATCGCCTCGATAGGTCCGGTCGCCGCCTTCTGGATTCCAGCGGCCCTTTTCCTGGTTGCAGCATTGTGTATCGCGTTGATGCGGGTTGGTGGTGCGATTCGACCCAGCCACGACTCCAACTCGGCTGTGCACAAGAACGGTACCTCAGGTCTCAGACAATTATTGCTTGGGATAACCCTGCTCTGGAATGACAAAGCGCTGCGAGGATTAACAATTGCGGTCATGGTGCTAGCAGGTGTTTACCTACCCACCGAGGCGGTCGTGTTGCCGTTCTATTTCGAGGCCCGAAATGAGCCGGCGAGTCTTGGGTTGGTCATCAGCGCACTGGCGGGTGGATCGGTGGTGGGCGCGTTCGCCTATGGCTGGCTCTCGCGTCGCATGAGCCGCTACTCGATTTTGCGGATGGCATTGATCGGAACAGTGGTGTCGATGGTTCCACTGGCGCTGCTACCGCCCCTGCCGTTCATGATCCTTGCCGGAGCATTGCTTGGCCTGAGTTGGGGACCAATGACTCCACTGCTCAACACATTGGTGCAGGTCCGAGTACCGAAGGAGGCCCAAGGCCGAGTTTTCAGTATTCAGCTATCCACGTTCTACGTCTTCCCACCCATCGCGATGCTCCTGACCGGCGCAGCAATCGAACGTTGGGATGTGCGGGCGGTGTACCTCAGCATTGCTGCACTCGTTGTTGTGACAGTCCTCGCAACACTCTCGCTGAAGTCGATCCGCGGTATCAATGCGTGATGTGGACACAGGTGTGAATTGAGCAACTGGTTGGATGCACCCGTGAGCGACTTCAGGTTTCGGGTAACCACTGCGATGGCGGAAACCTCGCCCACCGCCATTGGCCGAACTGGTGTGATCACGACCCCGCACGGTGAGATCAAGACTCCAGCTTTCATCCCAGTTGGGACCAAAGCCACGGTCAAGTCTGTTCTGCCAGAAGCCGTGAGTGCGCTGGGCGCTCAAGCAGTGTTGGCGAATGCCTACCACCTCTATTTACAGCCAGGTTCAGACCTGATCGACGAAGCAGGAGGCTTGGGCGCCTTCATGAACTGGCGTGGTCCAACGTTCACTGACAGCGGCGGATTCCAAGTGCTTTCCTTGGGTGTTGGCTTCAAAAAAGTCTTGGCGATGGATGTGCGGGGTCACCAGAACGACGATGTCATGGCGCCCGGAAAAGACCGTCTAGCGCATGTGGATGACGATGGCGTGACCTTCAAATCCCACTTGGACGGCTCCATGCACCGGTTTTCCGCCGAGGTCAGCATGCGCGTCCAGCATGAAATCGGTGCCGACATTATTTTTGCCTTTGACGAATGCACCACACTGCTCAATACCCGTGGCTATCAGGAGCTAGCTGTCAGGCGCACCTATGAATGGGCGCAACGCTGCATCGCAGAACATCAACGGCTGACTCAGGTCCGCGACCACCGGCCGTATCAGGCACTTTTTGGAGTGGTGCAGGGCGCGCAGTACGAAGACCTTCGGCGGTCTGCCGCCCACGGTCTTGCCGCGCTTGATTTTGATGGATTTGGGATCGGTGGAGCGATTGAAAAAGATCGGTTAGGGGAAATTGTTCGGTGGGTGAATGAGGAACTGCCCGAAGGCAAGCCGCGTCACTTATTGGGAATTGGTGAGCCAGACGATCTCTTCACTGCCATTGAATGCGGGGCCGACACCTTTGATTGCGTCTCACCTTCACGAGTAGCCCGAAATAGTGCCGTCTATTCGCGTGACGGGAGATTCAACTTGCTCACGAGCAAGAATCGTCGTGCATTTTCACCAATCGATGAGGAATGTGATTGCTACACCTGCACCAACTTCACTCGTGCCTATCTGCATCATCTTTTCAAGTCGAAAGAGATGATCTCAGCCACGCTGGCCACGATTCACAATGAGCGATTCATTGTGCGACTTGTTGATTCCATTCGCGAAAGCATCGATGGCGGATACTTCTATGAGTACCAGAAGGAATTTCTTGGTAGGTATTACGCAGCGACTGGGGCGTAAGAAGGTTCATGTCGTTTGACTGCCGCGATGACTCGGTAGGTAACGGGCATGAGGACAATTTCCACAATGGTTTTGTACGCGAAGCCGATGATCACATATGTGAGGAAGTCACCACCGGTGATCACTCCGTAGAACGCGATGGTGCAGAAGATGACGGTGTCGGCTAGCTCGCCGATCACCGTTGAACCCAGTAGTCGGAGCCACAATGATTTCTCATGGGTGCGACGTTTGATCGCAACCAAGACATATGAATTCAACAACTGACCGACGAGGAACCCCGCAATGCTCGCAAGCACGATGCGTGGGACGAATCCCAAGACAGATTCAAAAGCATCTTGGTTCTCCCAGCCAGCGGCTGGTGGAGTCATTTGAACGAGCCAAAAAGTGAATGCCGCCAAAGCGGACATCGTGAACGCCAGAAAAATCGCCTTCCGGGCAGCTTTGAAACCGTAGACCTCACTGATCACGTCGCCAAGGATGTACACGAGCGGAAAGAGAAAGGCCCCACCATCAGTGATGATTGGTCCAAATTCGATGAGTTTGACCGCACCAATATTGGAGATCAACAGCATCGCCACAAAAACTGTCACGATGACCGGATAGAGCCCAGGCGTTACTCGAGCGAAAGAGGGGGAGGTTTCCCCCTGTTGTGCAGTGGTGGGCGTATGTGACATGTGCCCCCGGCAGGATTCGAACCTGCGACCTTCGGTACCGGAAACCGGCGCTCTATCCCCTGAGCTACGGGGGCTAGGGGATGGTCAGGTTAGCAGCGCCTTCGTGCGAGAGGATGCTCCGGTGCGCGAGTTCTGGACCACCATCCGATCGGACTTAGCCTTGGTAAGCGCTGGGTACCGCACCAGTCGCATCAGCCTTGCCGTTGCCGGTATCTCTTATTTCGTCTTCATGTCGTTGGTACCTATCGCGATCGCCATCGGATCTCTCGCCGGGTTGTTCCTTTCTCGCGATCAAATTGCATCTGTGTGGGAGGAGATTCGGGGAGCTGCACCAAATTCACTCGAGGCGCTCACGCCCAGTGTTGATTCCCTCGTGCAACTTGTAAGCACGGCATCGACAAGCTCATTCACCATCACCACGATCGTTACCACGGTGATTGCGATCTACGCTGCATCCAAAGTGGTGCTGGGCACCCGAACGGCTCTTGCGGACACCTACGGCATTCCTCTGCACAAGTCAGGCCTCGTCGAGAGAGCAGCATCTGCGTTGGTTGCCTTGATCGGGGTCACGCTGATCGTTGCAGTGTTGGTACTTCTCACGATCGTTCCACAAATCATCGCCAGATTGGGCCTTGGAAAGACGTCATTCCTTGACAACTCGCCGGTTCTGAGTGGGCTCATCGCAATTGTGCTGGTCTACTTCGTTGCTCGTTGGCTCATCTTGGCGGTGCCTGGCGAACGCATGCATTCCTCGATCTTCAGCTGGGGTGCTGGAATAGCGACGGTCTGGATCGTCGGCGCGAGTTACGGTTTTGGGCTCTATGCCTCGTGGTCTTCAACAGTGAGCACTGCGGTGTTGGTATTCGGCACACCGATCGCTCTGCTGCTCTGGATTTACCTTGTGACCACGGGGATCATGGTTGGAGCGGTGATCCAGGCGGCCGGAATCACGAAGAAAACCAACGAGGCGGCCCAGCAACCAGAGCGGTGATGAATGCCGCTCCAGCGGCGCCCAAGCCCATCGCTCCGGCACCGAAGAACGGCAGCAGGAGGCCGACGAACCAGCCTCCCACGCCGAGCGTCACAGCCGCGATAGCACCAAAGGCGATTCGGCCACCAGCACCCTTGCCAGCGTCCTCACTGCTTGTTGCTGGGGCAGGTGAGGGCACGTGCGGGCGGGGCACTGGGGGATTGAGCGGTTGTCCGGTCGCGGACTCGATTTGGGCGAGCAACTTTTCATAGTCATCGGGTGAACTTGTCATGACACCAGTCTGAACCATGGTGC
>CAIXFB010000198.1 GCA_903918595.1 uncultured Actinomycetes bacterium | reverse complement strand
GTGACTCTTGGGTCTGACACTTTGCAGATCAATGGCTTCACGTCTGATCGCACCGTGCGAAGTGTCTCGCTGGGTGTTCGCGTCGTCAGTGCTCCCATCCCCAGTTCACTCTCGGTGGGCAGTCGCGTCTTTTTCCCCTACAGATCAGCTGTGCTGACGGGCAAGGCACAGCGATCGCTCAAGGCGATGATCGCGCAGATCCCTGCTGGTCAGTCTGTGAGTGCCGTTGTGACCGGTGCACTGCGTTCCACGGGTGCATCCGTTCGGGATAAGTCCCTTGCCAGCAGGCGTGCAGCCGCTGTCAGCGGATTCCTCGAGACACACGGCATGTCCGGAGAGGTGACATCGATGATCCGACGGGTCCCGGTGCGAGACCGGTTCCGTGACCGTCGGGTGGAGATCACCGTGAGTTCAGCACGGTGATTCAGGATTCGGTCGACTGCCCGCCCTTGGTGCGACGACGCTGACGATTGCGCTTGGACTTCTCGATTGCCTCGTCTGCAGGCTGATCGGAATTCGCAGCCTTGGGCTTTTCCGTCTTGGGCCGGTCTGACTTGGGCTTGTCCGAACGTGCTGGACGATCACTCGAGACCGGCTTGCGCTTGGCGGACTTCAGTTCAATGTCTTCAACGGATTCAGAGTCAATGCCGGTACGGGTTTGCTGGGCCTTGGGCAACCGACCAGTGACACCGCGAGGAATATTCAGGCCGGTGAAAACGTGATCGCTCGATGAGTACGTTTCGATCGGATCCTTGAACGGAAGCTTCAATGCGCGGTCGATCATTTGCCAGCGCGCAATGTCTTCCCAGTCGACGAGTGTGACGGCAACGCCGGAGTTACCTGCACGACCGGTGCGACCCACGCGGTGCAGGTAAGTCTTCTCATCATCTGGGCACTCGTAGTTGATGACGTGCGTGACGTTGTCGACGTCGATACCGCGTGCAGCAACGTCGGTCGCCACCAAGACGTCGACCTTGCCGTTACGGAATGCGCGGAGAGCCTGTTCGCGAGCGCCCTGTCCGAGATCACCGTGAACTGCGCCGACTGCGAACCCGCGCTCGGTGAGATCGTCCATGATCTTTTGGGCTTTGCGTTTTGTGCGGGTGAAGATCATCACGAGCTGGCGACCCTCGGCTTGCAGGATGCGGGCAACGAGTTCAATTTTGTCCATGGGGTGGGCGCGCCACACATGCTGTTCGATCGCATCGACAGTTGCGCTCTCATCGTTCGGGTCGGCAGCGCGAATGTGCGTTGGCTGCGTCATGTAACGGCGGGCGAGATTGACGATCTGACCCGGCATGGTTGCGGAGAACAGCATCGTCTGGCGTGCTGCCGGCAGCAGCGCAACAATCCGCTCAACGTCTGGCAAAAAGCCCATGTCGAGCATTTCGTCAGCCTCATCGAGAACGAGAACCCGGACGTAAGAAAGATCCAGATCGCGACGCTGCGCAAGGTCGATGATGCGGCCAGGTGTTCCGACGATCACGTCAACGCCACTCTTGAGGGCGTCGATCTGTGGTTCGTACGCGCGCCCACCGTAAATCGAGAGGACCCGGATGCCTTTGAGTTTTCCGGCACCTTCGAGGTCGGTGCTCACCTGCAGGGCGAGTTCGCGGGTGGGGCAGACAACGAGTGCCTGCGGGCGACCTTGAGCTTCCTTAGGAAGGTTTGCGTAGGCATCATCGCTGGGGGCGACAATGCGCTGCAGCAAAGGAATACCGAAACCTAAGGTTTTGCCAGTGCCGGTCTTGGCTTGGCCGATGATGTCGCGGCCTTCGAGCGCCATCGACATACACATTTCCTGAATCGGAAAGGCGCGTTCGATGCCCTGCTGGGCAAGTGCCTCAGCGATCAAGGGATGAGCGCCTAGTTCGGCGAAGGTTGGGGCGATGAGTGTTTCAGGTGCAACTTCAGGTGCGTCGGTGCTTGTCAGGGGGAACTCCAGTTCGAGGGGACCGCGCTCTGCGCTATCCACGAGGGGGGTGATCATCCGGGGGAGACCACCAACATGGGCAATCACATTCGATCACCAGTTGTTTGAAGTCTACCCGCTCAAGGGGTCTAGCCTTGCACCACCATGACCAAAGCAGATGTGGCTTCAACGAAGGATCCGGTGTACCGCGAAGCCGTGATCGACCTACTGGGAGCCCTTGCCTACGGCGAGTTGGTGGCATTTGAGCGTTTGGCCAGCGATGCCGCTCTCGCGCCCACCCTGCCGGATAAGTCTGCTTTGTCCGCAATGGCGACCGCCGAATACCGGCACTTCCTTGCTCTGCGTGATCGGCTCGTGGAAATGGGCGTCGACTCGTACCTGGCGATGGAGCCTTTCAGGGAACCGTTGGATGAGTTTCATTCCAAAACGAAACCCAACGATTGGCTGGAGGGTTTGGTCAAGGCATACGTCGGTGATGGCATCGGCATCGATTTTTACCGTGAGATCGCCGCCTACGTAGACCCGAGCACTCGCGCGTTGGTCACGAGTGTTTGTGACGACATGGGTCAGTCTGATTTCATCGTCGATCGCGTGCGCGCCGCAATCGACGAAGATCCGCGCGTTGCCGGTCGTCTCGCATTGTGGGGCCGGCGCTTGGTAGGAGAAGCGGTTTCTCAAGCCCAGCGAGTGGCTGCCGAACGCGATGCGCTTTCAGCGCTACTTGTTGGTGGCGTTGGCAGACCGAGTGCTGACCTCGCTGAGATCGGCCGCATGTTTGGCCGACTCACCGAAAACCACACACGCCGGATGGCCGAGCTCGGTCTGGCCGCGTAGTTACAACCTGCGCAATTAAGCGGTAGCGCCGAAGCCAACGCGCCGAGAACTTGGTGCACCCAGTTCAACGTATGCGATTTTCGATCCGGGAATGAGCACCGTGCGCCCGCGATCATCCGTCAGTGACAGGAGCGCACCGCTGGCGATTGCCTCAGTGATGCGAGCAGTAATGACCTCGGGGGCCTCTTCGCTGTCGAGTTGGACCTCACGGGAGGAGTCCAGAATGCCAATTTTGATATCCACGTGTAACTCCTTGTTGTATTGCATTGAGCGTATGGCGTTGAGCGCGACCGCTTGATCTGTACCGTAAACCGTGGGGGCGAAAGCGCTACTCGGGAGGGTGGCTGAGTGGGAATCCGCTGATCCCACGCCAGGCGAGGGATGCCACGAGTCCGGCCGCTTCGTCGCGCGAGATGCTGCGTTCTGAGTCTTTCAACCATTGCGTGGCGGCCACCTGCGCCAGCCCCTGCAGACCTGACCCGAGCAGAAGCGCCTGGGAATTGCTCAGGCCGGTGTCTTCAGCGATCACCTCGGCAATGAGCACCGCGATCCCCGAGTGTGCTTTATCAACTCGACGACGGACCTCGGGCTCATTCATGATGTCGCTCTCAAACACCAAGCGGTACACACCGCCCTGCTCTTCAACGAATGCGAAGTACGCCTGCATCGTTGCCAGCACCCGAGCTTTGTTGTCGGTGGTGCTACGCATTGCGTCAGCGGTCAAAGTGAGTAGATCGTGAATTCCGGCATCGAGGAGTGCGAGATAGAGATCGAGTTTGCTGGGGAAGTGCTGGTACAGGATTGGCTTTGACACTCCGGCTCGGTCCGCGATCTCGTCCATGCCGGCAGAGTGAAAACCAGAGACGACGAACACCTCAAGTGCGGCATCAAGTACCTGCTCGCGGCGCTGCTCCCGGGGCATGCGGGCAGGCTTGGGATCACCCGCCGAATCTTGCTCCACTGAGATGGTCACCTTGCAACCTTACTCGCCAGTATTGGCCCGTTCATTCCTGTTTCCAAGGCTTCGCCGAAGTACCTCAGCGTGCGATCCCTTGTGAGGCTGCCGGAGCCCCGGAGCCGCCCTGATCGGCATGGCGTCATTCAACCGTCGTAATCTGCGGTCGTGACATCTGCGAGTGAGGCCCTCACCATCAGGGAAGAGCCCTATCCCATTGAGGAAGTGCACCTGGTTCGCCGCACCCTCGCTGTGCGCAGAGCACCCGCCGATGCCCCGCGGGCGATTTTCATCCACGGCCTTGGTGGTTCATCGCTCAACTGGACCGATCAGATGCATCAGTTCGAGGGGCGCTTTGACAGTTGGGCGCTTGATCTAGGCGGCTTTGGAATGTCACCGCCGCCGCGCGATGGTGACTACTCACCAGCTGGTCATGCCCGCTCGGTGATTGAGTTGATTACCGAACTCAACCTTGGCCCAGTTCATCTCTTCGGTAACTCACTCGGTGGCGCTGTAGCTATCAACGTCGCTGCCCGGCGTCCGGATTTGATCGCCTCCGCAACGTTCATTTCACCAGCACTTCCGAGTTTGTATGCAACACGCGGCAATGCGCACTTGCCTGCCATCGCGATTCCAGGTGTCGGTGAGAAGCTGATGGCGAAGTTCGCGACGCTCCCGGCTGAGGAGCAGGTGCGTGGCAGCATCGCAGGTGGTTTTGCTGATGAATCGCGATACCCGGAAATTCGTTTCGCTGAAGCCGTTGCGCACAACCAGGCCCGACGTGAGTTCACCTATTCGGCGGATGCTTTCCTGCGCAGCCTTCGTGGTTTGTTGAGATCTTTCACCGATTTCGGTTCGGACCGGCCGTGGAAATTGGCTGAGCGCATCACTGCTCCGTCGCTGTTCATTTATGGCCGAAAGGATCCGCTCGTCGATTCGCGCACGGCCCATCGTGTTACCAAGCACGTGCGCGATTCACACGTTGTGGTGTTACCCGACACCGGTCACATGGCACAGATGGAACACCCCGAGTTCGTAACGGCTGCTTGGGATCGTTTTCTGAGCTGACGTCCACAGGTGAAATCTCAGCTCTATGGGTGGCATTCGCTGCTCCCTAGGGTCACAAGCATGGGTGGTGTGATCCGCGGCGTTCTTGCTCTGGGGATTCTGTTTGCAGTCCTCATGCTGATTTCAGTGGGGGCCGGCACGTATGTGGCGGATCAACGCCTTCAGAAGTTGACTGACGCAGCAGCATTGGCAGGTGCTGAAGCGATTGATCTGGAGATGTATTCAGTGCACGGTGCCAGCAGTGTCGCACCTATTGACAGTCAAAAGGCGCAAGCTCGAATCAAGGAGGTCCTGCGACGGGCCCCCGAGGCCGATGCGGTCGCCTTGGTTGATTTTTCGGTGTCTGGTGCCGACGTTCACGTTTCACTCTCCATGCCACTTGACCTAGAACTTGTGGGCACGGCTTTCGACCTTGCGTTGCATGCGAAATCTCATGCCCGTCTCATCTATACCCCCGGTGGGCCGTAGTCTGACCCGTTGTGACCACGTTGGAGATTGCGGAGCGCATCGATTCGGTGCAGACCACCATCAACGGCATCGAGATGGTGCTCGATGTACCAACGATGCGTGAGAACGTTGCCCTGCTTGAGGCTGAGGCCTCGGTGCCCAATCTGTGGGATGACCAAGACAATGCCCAACGGGTCACCTCGAAGTTGTCCTTTCTGCAGGGCGAGATCCGTAAGTTCGAGGCGATCAAGAGCCGGGTTGGTGATCTGCCTGTGCTCTTCGAACTCGCTGAGGACGAGGGCGATGAGGCTGCCCTAGCCGATGCC
>CAIXFB010000197.1 GCA_903918595.1 uncultured Actinomycetes bacterium | reverse complement strand
GTACGGCGACGAAGCACGCATCATGGCGGGCGGTCACAGCCTGATCCCGATGATGCGCCTTCGCCTCGCTCGTCCTGAGATGCTC
This sequence comes from uncultured Actinomycetes bacterium, assembly GCA_903918595.1. Taxonomy (GTDB): domain Bacteria; phylum Actinomycetota; class Actinomycetes; order S36-B12; family S36-B12; genus CAIXFB01. Next base: position 2,490 of record CAIXFB010000197.1, on the reverse strand, counting down.
GTTGATATCAATGATCTCGACGAACTGAAGCACATCAAGATCGAAGGCAACGAGATTGTCATCGGTGCGATGGTCCGCCACCGCGAGGTGCTCGATTCCCCCATCCTGTTCGAGCACTACGCGGCATTCCGCGAATGCGAGAAAGTGATCGCCGACCCTGTTGTTCGTAACCGCGGCACAGTGGGCGGCTCGTTCTGCCAGGCAGATCCAGCAGAGGACCTGTCAGCTCTCGGTTCAGCACTTCGCGGCACCGTGGTCATCCGCAATGCGCAGGGTTCTCGCACCGTGCCCATGCGCGAATTCCACTATGGCCCGTACACCACCCAGGTCGAAGACGGCGAAATCCTCACGGAGATCCGCATCCCGATCCGCCCGGGTGCTGGCAGCGCTTACGAGAAAGTCGAGCGCCGCATTGGTGACTGGGCAGTTGCATCGGTCGGAACATTCGTCGTCGTCAAGAACGGCGTTGTTGAGGACTGCGGCATTGGCCTCGCGGCCGTCGGTGCACCGCACTACTCGGCACCTGAAGCCGAAGCATTCCTGATCGGCAAAGAGGCAACCGAAGAAAACCTCGCACAGGCAGCAGCAATCGCGGCAGATCATTGCGATCCGGCCTCCGATCAGCGCGGCCCAGCCGATTACAAGAAGCACCTTGCAAAGGAGCTCACACTGCGAGCCCTGCGCCGTTCCGTCCAATCAAGCCAGGGAGCCTGACATGCAGGTAACAATGACCATCAACGGTGAGTCAGTCACCAAGGAGTGCGAACCCCGCACGCTGCTCGTGCACTTCATTCGCGAAAACGTTGGCCTACGCGGCACCCACTGGGGCTGCGACACCTCGAACTGCGGCACCTGCGTGCTGTGGGTCGATGGCGAACCGGTCAAGAGTTGCACGATGTTTGCCGCAATGGCGGATGGCCGCGAGGTCACCACTGTTGAGGGCCTGGAGAAGAACGGTCAGCTCGACCCGATCCAGCAGGGTTTCATTGAGTGCCACGGACTCCAGTGCGGTTTTTGCACCCCGGGCATGATGATGACCGGCCGTTGGATTCTCGACAACAACCCGCATCCCACGGAAGAAGAGATCCGCGAGGGCATCTCCGGTCAGCTCTGCCGTTGCACCGGGTACAAGAACATCGTTTCTGCGATCCAGTGGGCCGCAGACCACCCCGCCGAAAATGAGGTGAAGGCATGACCGCTGTTGAAGAGGTACCGCTGAGCGCAGCGGGAAATCCGATCGGCTTCGGCAACATGAAGCGCGTCGAGGACCAGCGCTTTGTTCGTGGTCAGGGAAATTACGTCGACGACGTCAACCTGCCCGGCATGCTGCACAGCGCGATCCTGCGTTCCCCATACGCACACGCCCGGATCAAGAGCATCGACACCACTGCAGCTGAAGCGCTGCCAGGTGTTGTTGCAGTGATCACGGGCAAGACCCTCGAAGGCATTCCGCGTCCGTCGTTGTTGGGAGACAACTTCGCATGGATGCCCACCCTGTCCTATGACACCCAAGCGGTGCTCGCCACAGACAAGGTGCGCTTCCAGGGTCAAGAGGTCGCCTACGTCATCGCGACCGATCGCTACATCGCCAAGGATGCCGTCGAGTTGATCGAAGTTGACTACGAGGCACTTGATCCGGTCATGGATGCCAAGAAGGCGATGGATGCCGGCGCTCCCGTCATTCGTGATGACAAGGGCCAGACCGACAACAGCATCACCGACGTGCATGGCAACAAGACGTGGGAGTCGGGCAACGCCATCGGAACCGCTGAAGCCATTGAAAAGGCCAAGAACGATCCGAACTGCGTTGTTGTGACCCAGGAGATCCTGTACCCGCGCGTGCACCCGGCTCCGATGGAGACCTGTGGCGCGGTGTCGTACCTCGACAAGGTGACCGGTCAACTCACGATGTACACGACCAGCCAGGCACCGCATGCGCACCGCACCGTCTACGCGATGGTGGCCGGTCTGCCCGAGCACAAGATCCGGATCATCAGCCCCGATATTGGTGGCGGCTTTGGTAACAAGGTCGGCGTCTACCCGGGTTACGTACTCTCGGTCATCGGCACCATCGTCACGGGCAAGCCCGTGAAGTGGATGGAAGATCGCGGCGAGAACTTGATGTCTACCTCGTTCGCTCGCGATTACCACATGACCGGAACGATCGCTGCGACCAAAGACGGCAAGATCCTTGCCGTTGACGTTGACGTGCTCGCCGATCACGGTGCATTCAACGGTGTTGCACAGCCAACCAATTACCCGGCTGGCTTCTTCAACATCTTCTCGGGTTCCTACGACTACCCGGATGCGCACTGCAAGGTCACCCCGGTGTACACCAACAAGGCACCTGGTGGCGTTGCTTACGCATGTTCATTCCGCATCACCGAGGCGGCATACGTCATCGAGCGTTTGGTTGACTGTCTCGCCGCTGAGATCGAAATGGACGCTGCCGATCTGCGCCTGAAGAACCTGCTTCGTCCGGAGCAGTTC
>CAIXFB010000196.1 GCA_903918595.1 uncultured Actinomycetes bacterium | reverse complement strand
GCTTGATTGGTGACGCTTACCCGCACTACGCAGGTGCCCTGTTGGGTGCCGCGCACTCCTCGTGCAGTTGTGCTGCAGATCTGTTTGCTCAAGGAAACGGCCTTTACCCGGTCACCTGAGCGCACCTTTAATCCTGCCCACTTTGCCAAGCGGGCCGATCCCACATTGACACCCGTAGCCATGACTGCGTCGACAGCTCTGGTGAGCGAGGAAGTGGGTGCCGCCGAACTTGTTCCGGCGGCATTGGTTGCCACCACCGAGAAGGCGTAGCTGACCCCTGCACGTAAACCCGAGATGACACAGGTGGTCTCCGTGGTGGTGCAGGAGGCTGAACCTGGGTTGGCCGTGGCGGTGTATCCGGTGATGGGCGAGCCACCTGTTGCCGGCGACTGCGTCCACGCAATGGCAGCTCTCTCACCAGCGAGTGCGATGGCGCTTGGAGTTGCAGGTGGCAGAGGGGCACTCGCAGCGATCGGCACATACTGTTTGATCCACGGTAAGAAAGTCGTCACCCTGCTGTAGAGCCCCGGGTATTGAGCGAGTGCGCATTCATTACCCACACTCACGATTCCGGCAATAACCGGAATTCCCCCCTCACTCACCACGAGTGGTCCACCGCTGTCGCCCTGACAGGCATCAATCCCCCCGGCTGGGACACCGGCACAGATCACCTGCGCTGGGAAGAAGTCCGAGCCGTACGAACCGCAGCTGGGCTGGCCCGGGCCCGATAAGACCTGAATCGGTGCTGTGAGCAGGGTGCCCGACGGAGAGCCGCCGAACGATGCTGAGCCCCACCCGGAGATTTGCGCAGGTGTACCCGCTGGTGGCCACGTTGCCGGGTCGACGGTTGATGGCAGCGCGATCGGTTGCACAGACGCAGTCGGGATTATTGGCGCAGCCAAACCAATCAGGGCTATGTCATTTTGATACGTCCGGTCGTTGAAGTCTGGGTGCACGATGACGCTCGACACTGCGAGTTGGTTACTGCCCGATTGCTCAGTCAGATTTGTGATGCCGGCGTATGCACTGATTCTGGATGCATCAAGACCGTTTACGCAGTGGGCCGCAGTGACGACCCATGAGGATGCGATGACTGAGCCCGAACACAACGAGCTGTTGACACGCAAGAGCACTTGCCACGGGGCCGCAGTGATCGGCGAAGGTGCGCCGCCAACAATTCGTGGCGAAAGCGAGGGAGATGTTGCTTGTGCAGGACTAGCGCCTATGGCAGAGGCACCAAGGGCAAGTCCGATCACGACAATCACCAAGCGACGCATTTGCTCATCACACCACAGGATGGTCACAAAGCCGCCGTGACCCCCTTGCCCAAGACCACAATGCCACCGTCACTGACCGTGTAGAGACCTCGGTCGCGTTCAAGGTCAACACCAATCTGAGCGTTGTCTGGGACAACCGCGTTCTTGTCCAGAATCGCATGGCGGACCACCGCGTTGCGCCCAATTCGAACACCCGGCATCAGCACACTTCCCTCAACGTATGCGCCCGAATCCACATACACGTTCGATGCGATGACCGAGGTGCGCACATGCGCCCCGGAAATGATCGTGCCCGAACCGACCATTGACTCGTGCGCATTGCCACCTTCAACAAACTTGGCCGGAGGATATGGCGGTAAGTTAGTCAGGATGGGCCACCTGCGGTTATACAGATTGAAAATGGGGTGCACTGACACGAGATCCATGTGCGCATCGTGATAGCTATCGAGAGTTCCAACATCGCGCCAGTAGCCCTGATCACGCTCCGTCGAGCCAGCCACCACATTCTCTGCGAAGTCGTAAACCTGAGCCTGACCTTGGCTGGTCAGTAGCGGAATGATGTTCCCGCCCATGTCGTGGACACTCGCCGGATCGGCCGCATCGGCTCGGAGGACCTCCAGGAGTACATCAGTTGTGAAGACGTAATTACCCATCGACACAAAACAGTTCTCATCATCGCCTGGAATCGTTGGCGGATCCGTTGGCTTCTCCAAGAATTCCCTGATGGTCCGCCCATCTGGGCCCGTCTGAATGACACCAAAATCGTGAGCGATCGATTTGGGCATTCGAATTCCCGCGACGGTGACCCCAGCACCAGATTCGATGTGCGCATTGATCATCTGCATGGGGTCCATGCGGTAGACGTGGTCGGCCCCGAAAACCACCACATAATCTGGTTCCTCATCGAATACGAGATTCAGACTCTGGAAGATCGCATCCGCGCTTCCGGTGAACCACCTGGGGCCAAGACGCTGCTGAGCGGGTACCGGAGTGACGTAGTCACCGAGCAGCGTTGGCATCCGCCAAGTGGTCGTGACGTGCCGGTCAAGGGAATGGGACTTGTATTGGGTCAGCACGCACACGCGGCGCAACCCGGCATTAATCAAATTGGACAGCACAAAGTCGATCAACCGGTACGAGCCACCAAATGGCACAGCTGGCTTTGCCCGATCGGCGGTCAGCGGCATAAGTCTTTTGCCTTCACCACCCGCTAGGACCATCGAAAGAACGTGCGGTTCAGCACCCATACTTAGCACCCTAGTGTGATTATCAGCTACGGGCAGGGGAAAGCCTTTGTCCATCCAACCCTTCTCCATCTAGGCTCTCGGTCGTGCGGGTATCTGTGCTAACCAAGGAATGGCCTCCTGATATCTATGGGGGCGCCGGGGTGCACGTCGAACAGCTCGTGTCTCAGTTGAGGAAACACATTGAAGTCGACGTGCAATGCTTCGGAGCAGCCCGAACCGATGCCGTCTCGCATGAAGTGCCACGAGCACTCACCGGAGCAAATGCGGCGTTACAAACTCTGGGCGTGGACCTTTCCATGGTTGCTGCGTCACAGCGGGCCGATCTTCTGCACTCGCATACCTGGTACACAAACATGGCCGGTCACATTGGTTCCCTGCTCTACGCGATCCCGCACGTTCTCACGGCGCATTCACTCGAGCCATTGCGGCCGTGGAAAGCCGAACAACTCGCAGGTGGGTATCGGGTCTCATCGTGGGTTGAGCGCACCGCCTACGAATCCGCCCAGGCCATCATCGCGGTGAGCCACGGAATGAAGAACGACGTTCTTGAGTGTTACCCCACCGT
>CAIXFB010000195.1 GCA_903918595.1 uncultured Actinomycetes bacterium | reverse complement strand
CATTCGAACGCAAGGTCGTCCATGACGTTGTGGCTGAGGCCGGCCTGGCCAGTGAGTCCGAGGGTGAAGAGCCCACACGATTCGTAGTTATTCGCGTCTCCTAATTCCCGGATAACTCGAAGGTTTCGCGTGAAACATTCAGCCGAGGAGAACGCACCCAGATCCACCGTGCCACCTCTCCCCCTGTGGCTGGAGCCAGCCAGAGCAGGATTGGTGGGGTACGCGGATCTATTGGCTGGACCGGGCACCGAACGCGGACTCATCGGGCCTCGAGAGATCCCGCGGCTCTGGGATCGCCACATCCTGAATTGTGCTGTCGTGGCTGACCCCGTGACCGGTCTCATCCCGAGTGGTTGTGTTGTTGCCGACGTGGGTTCCGGGGCGGGTCTGCCGGGTCTGGTCTGGGCGCTCGCCCGACCGGATATCTCAGTGGTGCTGGTGGAGCCACTCCTTCGAAGAGCGACGTTCCTCACTGAGGCCATCATTGAACTTGAGCTCACGGCGCGGGTGCAGGTAGTCCGGGCCCGGGCGGAGGACCTGCCAGGCACTCCCGGCTGGGCTGGCGTCGATGTGGTGACTGCGCGTGCTGTTGCCCCGATGGAGAAGCTGGTCGGTTGGACCCTTCCTCTTACCCGACCCGGCGGCACCCTGCTTGCCTTGAAAGGTGCGAGTGCGCAGGAGGAAGTCGATGGTGCGCGAGCTGTGCTCGCGGCTGCGGGTGTGGTCGAGGTCGAAGTACTCACCCTGGGCGCAGGGGTTGTCGATCCCTTGACCACTGTGGTTGTGGCACGCACCTCTCCTGCACAATAGGGCCGTGTCGACAACTCCAGCGCCCCAGGCAAGTTCCGAAGAGAACCTTCCCCCTCGAGATGCGGGCTTGGGTTGGCCGGATGTTTCACGGGAAACAACACCCGAACCGGGTCAGGCAGCGGGCTTGGGTTGGCCGGAATGACCCGGATTATCACCGTCGCAAACCAAAAAGGTGGGGTGGGGAAAACCACCTCAACAGTCAATGTGGCTGCCGCCCTTGCCCTCGCCGGAAGGTCAGTGCTCGTTCTTGACCTTGACCCACAAGGCAATGCCTCCACAGCCCTGGGACTAGATCACCAAGAGGGGGTTCGGGGGACCTACGAGGTGCTCACTGGTGAGGCGCGGATTGAAGATGTGGTGATGGAATGTCCGGATATATCAGGACTTATCGGGGTGCCTGCGACCATCGACCTGGCGGGTGCTGAGATTGAACTTGTAGCCGCAGAGCGCCGGGAGTACCAGCTTCGGGAAGCGGTAGATGCCTATGTTGCGACCCACCCAGACCTTAATTACTTGATTATCGACTGCCCACCCAGCCTTGGGTTGCTGACCTTGAACGCTCTCGTGGCTGCCCGCGAGGTGTTGCTGCCTATTCAGTGTGAGTACTACGCCCTCGAAGGGTTATCCCAGCTACTGCGCACCGTCGACATGGTCACGTCACACCTGAACCCAGATCTGCAGGTAAGTGCCATCATGCTGACCATGTACGACGGCCGTACCCGGCTCGCTAGCCAGGTGGCTGACGAGGTCCGGACACACTTCGGGGCGAGGGTCCTCGACACTGTGATCCCACGCGCCGTACGTATCTCCGAGGCACCCTCCTATGGCCAGACCGTGCTCACCTACGACCGAAACTCGTCCGGCTCGCTGGCCTATACCGAGGCCGCGATGCAATTGGACGAGTGGGGCGCACCCACACCACTCTAGTTATACACAAGTTATCCACAAGACGGAGGTTTGCATGGCAGAGAAGCGCGGTCTTGGACGTGGGCTGGGTGCACTGATCCCCACCGAGAAAGCCGCAACATCAACACCCGCCAGCGCACCTTCCCAGGAAAAGCAGGCACCGAAGAAGGAAAAGTCCGAACAGAGCCTCGACGTGGTGGGCTACGCGGAGCTGCCGATCGATTCGATCGCACCCAATCCGCGCCAGCCCCGCGAAGTTTTTGACGAAGACGCACTTGCCGAACTGGTCTCCTCGATTCGCACCATCGGGTTGCTCCAACCAATCGTGGTGCGCCCAACCACATCCGGTTATGAACTCGTTGCGGGTGAACGCAGACTCCGGGCCAGCAAGCAGGTTGGTCTTGACTACATCCCTGCAATCGTCAGACATACCGACGATGCAGATCTGTTGCGCGATGCGCTTTTAGAGAACCTGCACCGAGCCAATTTGAATGCGTTGGAAGAAGCAGCAGCGTATTCACAAATGCTCGCTGATTTCGGTTGCACACAAGAGGAACTTGCACAACGTATTGGCAGATCGCGGCCCCAAATCACCAACACGATCAGATTGTTAAAACTACCTATCAATGTGCAAAGACGCGTTGCAGCTGGCGTACTCAGTGCGGGTCACGCACGAGCGTTGCTGTCTTTGGATGACCCGGCTGCCATGGAAGCACTTGCAACACGAATTGTTGCAGAAGGATTAAGCGTTCGTGCTGTTGAGGAAATCGTGATTGTTGGTGATGCCAAATCCCCTCGCAAAGATAAGCAGACACGAGAGCGCAAACAACGCAATTCGGTGGCAAATGAAATAACCGAAGAGATGACGACTCGGCTCGCTGACGCACTCGAGACGCGTGTGCGCCTTGATGGATTCAGCACGCCGAAGAAGAAGGGCACCGTGGTGATTGAGTGCGCTGATATTGAAGATCTTCGACGAATAGTCGATCAGATCACCTGATTACTTGGTGTGCGACTCCACGAGACCCGCGATGACATCGCCCACTTCCAGAGAAGCGGCAGAGATTGCTTGCGGCATAAGGGACGTCTCAGTCATGCCCGGAGCCACGTTCACTTCCAGGAACCACACCGTTCCAGAACCATCAACAATCAGATCTGAACGAGACCAATCGGTCAGTCCCAGACCCTGATGGACAGTGAGCGCTGTGGAAATCACCGCTTGGATTTCGCCGTCGGTGAGACGAGCGGGACAGAAAAACTCTGTGGTACCAGCGGTGTAGCGCGCGTTGTAGTCATAAATCTCCGCGGGAGGGCAGATCTCAATCACGGGCAGAACATCGCCGCCAAGAACGCACGCTGCCACTTCAGTTCCACTGACATAGCTCTGAATCATTGCGGTGTCGGCGTACGAAAACGCACCGACCAACGCGGATGGCAAGTCAGCCCCATCGCGCACTAAGGAGATTCCGAGCGCGCTACCACCCGAAGTTGGCTTGACTATGAGTGGAAGCCCCACGCGACTCACCACCGCGGCCATGACAGATGCGGCGCCCAACTCCCGGAACGCTGACTGCGGCAACACCATGAACGCCGGCACACTGACACCCAAACGCTCAACGACAGTTGAGGCAACGGGCTTATCGAATGCAATTCTGCTGGAGCGAGCATCGGATCCAAGGTAGGGAATATTCAATGACTCCAACAGATCTCGAAGGGATCCATCTTCACCCGCGGCACCATGCAACATGGATACAACGCAGTCGGGGCGATGCAGAGCAACGAGATCAAGCAATGCTGCATCCACATCGGCTTCTGTCACTTCCCAATCGGGCCGAGCCCGCCGAAGGGCCTCAGCGGCGCGTCGACCGGACCGAATCGATACATCGCGTTCAGGGGACAGCCCACCAGCAAGAACAAGAACATGCACACTCATGAAATAGACGCCTAAGCCATATCTGGGGTTGGGGTGGACTCACCATGGTAGGTAGCGAGGGTGTGTGTTGTGCCAAAGGTGCGCGCAAGATCGAGTTCAGATTCAACAACACCAGCAAGTCTTCGGACGCCTTCACGAATTCGATCAGGGTCTGGGTAGCAATACGACAACCGCAGGTTATTGCGCCCGTCACCGTTCACATAAAACCCAGTACCCGGTACGTAGGCAACGAGCTCAGCAAGGGCGCGCGGCAACATGGCAGTTGCATCTAACCCGGCGGGCAAAGTGACCCAGGAGTAAAAACCACCGGCGGGAATTGTCCAGGTCGTTCCTTCGGGCATCATCGCTTGAAGTGAATCCAGGAGTGCATCACGACGTTCGCGGTAGAGCTCGCGGAAAACCTTGATCTGCTCCCGCCACGGCTGAGTTGCCAAGTACTCAGAGACGGTGAGTTGCGCGTAGTTCGATGGACACAACGTTGCTGCTTCCGCGGCCAACACCAACTTCTCACGCACACCATGAGGAGCCACAGCCCAACCAACCCGCAAGCCTGAGGCAATCGTCTTAGAAAATGAACCTAGGTAAATAACACCTTCACCATCGTCGGCACGCAAAGCCCTGGGCACTTCGCCTTCGAAACCGAGTAGCCCGTAGGGGTCATCTTCGAGCACCAGAATTCCGGCAGTTTGGGCGATGCGCAAAATCTCGGCTCGTCGCTCTGGACCTTGAGTGACGCCAGCTGGATT
>CAIXFB010000194.1 GCA_903918595.1 uncultured Actinomycetes bacterium | reverse complement strand
CTTGAAGTTGTTGAAGCCGAGCAACTCAATGCCAGTTTTGGTGTGGACGAAGGTATCCGGCTCAAAGGACAATTACGACGTTCCCATGAGGCTGCCAAGAAAGAACTCGCCAAGCGCCAGAAGTCCAGGCGCACACGCACAGTTCGCGATCAAGTGGACCGCGCGTTGATTGACCTCATGGGCCTCTATCGCGATGTGTTCATCGTGCAGATGGATTCCGGGGTTGACCTGATTAACGAGGAGATGCTTCCGCAGGTGCAGCGCATCGCTGCTGGGAGCACCGCTGAAGAAACTGCAATGCGCATGCAGGCGATAACCCACGCCCGATCAAGTGTGTTGGCAGGTGTTGCACCGATTGCAGCACTGGAGGCGCTCATGGTCGAGTTGAAGGATCCGCGCTTGCGCGCTGCGTAAGGGATTACAGATCGGCTGCGCGCTCGAGTCCATGCGCGTACGCGATCATCGCATCGATTGCAGGGCCAAGGATCGTGGTGGTGCTGCGCGCAGTGTCTGGGGCGGCGAGCAATGTTGCTGCTGCGGCCAGTAGATCGTCGTACGTTCGGCAGCCATCTTGCAAACGAGCGCGCACCGCATTTGCAGCAGTTGTTGCCGAAACCGCAGCTGCGCTGCCGGGCAGATCACGACGAAGTTGATCGAGTACGCGTAAACGTTCAGCGAGAGCTTGCAAGGCGGGTGATGCTTCAGCATCAGCTTGGCGCAGTTCCCGGCCAGCACCCGGGTGCAAGCGTTCGATAGTTGTAGACACCTGAGCAATCTGGATGCGCACCCGAATCAAGTGACTCACTTCGTTTGCACCGATGGAGCCTCGTGCGAGTGGAACCGGTGGTAGTTCGGGAATCGGCACGTCTTCCGGCGGAAGCAGACTCTTCTTGCGACGGCCAGCGCGGGCTGCCACGAGTGCGGCAACTCCGGTGATGCCCAACCACAACCATGCTGGTGCAGGTGCGCCTGCACCGCCTCCGCCTTCAGCGATCAGGTCGACCACTGTGATCACGCCTGCTCCACCAGCAACTACAAAGCCGAGCCGGTTCGTCATGGTGTTTGCTTTGAGAAGTGCCTCGTAGCGGCGTCGGGCCTTGAGTTGAGCAGCAACGGACTTACGATGCTCGCGCTCTAGGGCCCTGTGCATCCGAGAAGGCGCTCGGTCAAGGGCGGAGCGGAAGGCGTCGACGATGTCCATGCCCCGAGCCACGCCCGCCTCAACAGCGGCCGCTAGCTCGGCTGGGTCACGGTCCTTTTTGGCCACCTCGTTACCGTACGACCTATGTCTCGGTGGAGCGGTGCCACGGTCGCACTCGGTGCGGTGCTCCTCACCCTGACTGCCTGCTCGGTGCCCCCGGAGGCAATCGCCCCTACCCCGGGCCCCAATGGGGACCAAGTTCCCTCGAATCTGAGCACCTTTTATAACCAGCAGCTCGATTGGCGAAATTGCGGCAATGCGGACTGCGCCAAAGTTGTGGTCCCGCTCGATTACGCCGATCCGTCGGGGCCAACCATCGAGTTAGCCATTGTTCGGATCTCCGCCCAAGGTGAACCCATCGGCTCACTCTTCGTGAATCCTGGCGGGCCGGGTGGAAGTGCGGTGGACTACGCGCGGGCTGCTGAATATGCCTTCGGGGATGCTGTTCGTGATTCCTTCGACATCATTGGCCTCGATCCGCGCGGGGTCGGTCTCAGCTCGCCAGTGAGCTGCTTCACCGATGCTCAGATTGATGAATTGAATGCGACATCGATCAATGTTGACGACGCTTCGGAACTTGCAACACTTGCCGATGAATATGCAGAAGTCGGAGAGTTGTGTGCGGCCAAGGGTGGTGCACTGATCGATCACATGTCTACTGTTGAATCCGCGCGCGACCTCGACATTGCTCGGTCAGCGGTGGGGGATAGCACCTTGAATCTGTTGGGCAAGTCCTATGGCTCTGCAATCGGTGCCATGTACTTGCGCCTGTTCCCGATGAACCTTGGTCGGGTGGTGCTTGACGGCGTGCTGCCCGTTGACCTCGACACAGTTGATGTAACTCGAACCCAAGCCGAAGCCTTCGAAGTCGCCACTGCTGATTTCATCGATGACTGTGTCACGCAGGATGATTGCCCCCTTGACCAAAATCCGAAAGTCGCAATCAAAGAATTGCGTGATCTGCTCAGTGATCTCGATCGAAATCCGTTACCCACGAAAGATCCTGAGCGGGAACTCAATGGTTCACTGGCCTCGTACGCAGTGCTGTCTTACCTCTACTTTCCCCAAATTGACTATCCGGTTTTACGCAAAGGCTTAGCGAAAGCAATCAATGATGGTGATGGCACAAAGTTGTTGAAGATGCTTGACGATCGGAGTAGTCGCAGCCCTGACGGTGAATATCTCGACAACTCCACAGATGCCTACTTTGCAGTGACTTGTCTTGACCTCCCGTATGAAGGATCCGTCGACGAGGCAATCGCGTTATCTGAGGAACTTGTCGCTACCGCTCCCACCTTCGGTGAGGGGCTCGGTCTTGGCGTGCTCGCCTGTAAAGACTGGCCTGCGGTTGGACCGCCCGTTCCACCACTGCCCCAATCGACCAACGCACCTGTCCTCATTGCCAATCCAATACATGATCCAGCAACGCCATTTGTTTGGGCGAAGCGATTACACGAACAGTTACCAAACTCGCGACTGGTTTCTTGGGACACCCACAACCACACCGCCTACTTTGAGGGATCGAGTTGCGTGGACGAGGTTGTGGAGATTTTCCTGCTTACGGGTGATGCTCCTGAACTCACCGAGTGTGTGAGCTGATGAGCGGAGTAAAATTCGACGTATGCCCATTCAGCGCCTGAACCACGCAGTGCTCTTCGTCAGCGAACTGAAGAGAAGCACCGAGTTCTATACGAACGTTCTCGG
>CAIXFB010000193.1 GCA_903918595.1 uncultured Actinomycetes bacterium | reverse complement strand
CGAGACATACTCAACCTGTTGCGAACTCACTTGTGGAACCTCGACGAATCCGGGTGGAGAAATCTCGATGGCGATCGAGCCATCGCGCGCATCGAAGCGATATACCTGAGGCACTGTGGTGTGATCGGTGTAGACGAACCAACAGATTGGGCCACCATCGATGTGTTCGATCGGCCCGCCGACGGTGCCCGCACCTGGAAGTTCTACCTCTCGAATCACTGCGCCATCGGCGGCATTGTGCAAAGTCATGCGCGCGATGCCGTGGCTCGACCACGAGGCGAGCATCAGGTCATGATCGAGTTCATCGCCATCGAGAACCACCACGGATTCCAGCACCGCATCACTGGCCTCGGGTAACAGATCGGTCCAGTCAGCAGCAGACCACGCACCAGGAGCGGTCACGGCCAGACGCCCACGCGGCGCATCGAGATCGGTAAACACGTAGACCCTGCCATCGCGCCCGAAGGAGAGCGAGGTTTGTGCGTCGGTATCTCCTTGCACCAGCGTGAATGCCGGCTGGTCCGCCGGGCATTGGGTGAGGTCGGCGATCCACAGGTCATTGCGTGGCTCGGTGCCCTCGGATGCAGATACCTGCAGCCAGTGACCGTCGCGGCTTACTTCAACGCCGTAGTAATTGGTCATGTTCATGCCCGCACCAAATACGACGACGTCTTCATCGGTTGAGGTACCAACCGTGTGCAGATACACGCGGCGATGGAAGGCTGCCTCTGACTCAGGCAGCAATGCTGGATCGATGCGGCGCACGTAGTAGAACGCTTCGCCACCCGGAATCCATGCGGTGGGGGAGAAGCGGCAGCGATCGATCGGTCCGTCGATGCGCTCACCAGTTGCCACGTCCATCACATAGACAACTGACTCCTCCGTGCCACCTTCGGAGAGCTGATAACTGAGTCGGTCACCTTCTTTTGAAGGCTGCCACGCATCGAGGGTGGTCAGACCTGATGGATCCAATTCCATGGGATCGATAAGCACCCGTTCTTCTCCGGCACCCTCTCGGACATAGAGCACCGCGAATTGTTGGCCGGGGTTGCGTCGGGTGAAAAAGATTCGATTACCGCGAAAATATGGCGGCGAGACCGAGCCGGACTGCAACAACTGGTCGACCCGCTCAGCGAAGGATTCACGCCGAGTCCACTCACCTCGCTCGGCATCCATCAGGGCGTTCTGGGCACTGACCCACTCGTTCGTGCGGGGGTCGGCTGCATCCTCGAGCCAGCGGTACGGGTCGGCCACGATTGTTCCGTGCAAGTTTTCTGCAACATCCTCGCGGAGTGCGTCGGGGTACTGCGGACGTTGCAAGGGTGTGGTTGCCATGGTCTCCAGCCTAAGTCTTTGGCCGTTACTGTTCTTTCGTGTCCACTCAACTCGTCAACGACGACGCTGAAATATCCCCGGAACTAGGCGAATTAGCCGCGGCCTATGGAGTGGCTACTGACTATGTTGATCAGGCCGGTGCCCAAGTGCAGGTCTCTCGCGCCACGATCGAGGCGGTACTGACGGCCCTTGGAGTTGCCACGGTTGGTCCTGAGTGGATCCCATTGGCACTTCGTGATCGGCAGCTGCGCGATTGGCGCAGGCTGATGCCGCCAGTGTTCGTGACCCGAGTCGGACAAGCCCGCAGCACCTGGGTGCATGTTCCCCATGGAACGGAGGCATCTGCGTGGATTCGCACCCACACCGGTGAGCGCATTGACCTTGTTCAACTCGATGTATGGGTTGAACCGCAGCTCGTCGATGGTGAGCTAATCGGTCAAGCAACGTTCGAAGTTCCAGCCGGCCTACCTATCGGTTGGCACACGCTGCATGCGGTTGGTGATGGCACTGAGGAATCTTGTCCGCTCGCGATAGCGCCGGATCGACTCAATCCAGAGGCAATCATTGGTGATCGGCAATGGGGATTGATGGCGCAGATCTATTCACTGCGATCGCGCAACTCGTGGGGGATAGGTGACCTCGGTGACGTCCGCGAACTCGCCGCTTGGAGTGGGCGCGATCTTGGTGCGGGATTCACTTTGATTAATCCGTTGCATGCTGCTGGACCAACCGCGCCGATGACTCCATCGCCCTACCTTCCGGTTACCAGGCGCTATGCGAACCCGATCTACATCGCAGTGCTGGATATTCCCGAGATGGATCGACTCACCGATAAGCGTCGTCGTTCTATTGAGAAGTTGGCTGCAAGTTTTGCAGGCGTCAACGAAGGTTCCGAACTACTCGATCGAGACTCGACGTGGACTGCCAAGCGAACAGCACTGAAGTGGATCTTTGACGCCGGCCGGAAGAATGGGCGCGAGCGCGAATACGAACAGTTCTGCGTTGAGCAGGGCAACGGGCTGCTCGACTTTGCCACCTGGTGCGTTTTGGTGGAGCGCTACGGGATGGCAACTACAGAGTGGCCCACCAAATATCTTGATGCTCACTCGGACGAGGTAGCAAAGTTTCGGCGCAAAAACAGTGCCGACGTTGAATTTCACATGTGGATGCAGTGGATTCT
>CAIXFB010000192.1 GCA_903918595.1 uncultured Actinomycetes bacterium | reverse complement strand
GGTAGTGGCATTTCCGGACACACCTCTTGCCACCAAGGCAGCACGGAAAGCTCTCCCCGAAACGATTCCATTGAGCGATGCAGTGCACAACATTTCCCGAGCAGCGGTGTTGCTGCACGCAATGACCACTGATCCAACCAAGCTCCTGGCGGCAACTTCGGACCGACTACATCAAGATGCGCGTGCTTCCATGTATCCAGAAACGATGGCATTGATGGCGAGGTTGCGCGGTGAAGGCATTGCTGCGTTCGTCTCGGGTGCCGGCCCTGCAGTGCTAGGACTTGGAGATATTGACCGAGAGGGGATGGCCGCGGCAGCCCCGGAAGGCTGGACGGTGCGTGCCCTCCCAGTCAGTGCCGTTGGGGCCCGTGAGGCCTCGTTGAGCCAGCCTGCGTAGGTCTGGGGTAGGCCGGTGCTACGCTATGGGGGTTAGAACATGGCGCATCCGCCGTGACTTCCCCGCAGAACCCGAACATCATCCCTCCGGGTATTCATCTCCCGAAGGAAATCCGGGTGCAGGAAATCCTCATGTGACTCATTCTCGAGTTGCAATCACTGATAGGAACAAAAATTCGTGACTGAAACGACAACGTCAACCGCCGATGCTTCAAAGCGCCGCGGTGATGCCCTGTCCGGCATGTTGCTCCCCGAACTTCGCCAGCTAGCCCAGCAACTGGGTATTAGCGGCTCGAGCGGCATGCGTAAGGGCGATTTGATTGGAGCAATCTCCGACCGGCAAAAGACCGCGGGCGCAGGCCGCCGTGGTGCCCGTCGTGACCAAGGTGCTCCCGAGGCTGCCGCCTCAACCGAGCGTGCACCCAAGGAAGCCAAAGCTGATGTACAGGCGGCCGAAAAGCCAGCTGACGCGCCAGCCGAAGCACGTGAGCGCCGGGAGCGTCCCGAGCGTGACCGCAATGACCGCGGCAATGACCGCCAGCGGGAACGGACAAACGATCGGGGCTCCGATCGAAACGCAGACCGTGGCAATGATCGAAACTCCGATCGGAATACGGACCGCGCGAACGACCGCGATGGAGGTGGTGATTTTGATGACGATCGCCGCAACCGAAACAACAACAACAACCGTCGCCGTGGGCGTGATCGGTTCCGGGATCGTCGAGATCGTCCGCGCACGGGCAGCTCATACAACGAGGCTGAGCCCGAGATCAATGAGGACGACGTCCTGCTGCCTGTAGCTGGCATCCTCGATGTGCTGGAGAACTACGCATTTGTTCGCACCGGCGGGTACATGCCAGGCCCGAATGATGTGTACGTCTCTTTGTCGATGGTCCGAAAGTACGGACTTCGCAAGGGTGATGCACTCACCGGAGCTGTCAAGGCGGCCCGTGAGGGAGAACGTCGTGAAAAGTTCAACCCGCTGGTGCGTATTGACTCGGTGAACGGTGGCGATTTGGCATCGGCCAAGGATCGCCCTGACTTCAACAAGTTGGTTCCCTTGTATCCCCAGGAGCGGTTGCGTTTGGAGACCACTTCAGGCAACTTGGTGACCCGCGTGATTGACATGGTCTCGCCTATTGGCAAGGGTCAGCGCGGACTTATCGTGTCGCCGCCAAAGGCTGGCAAGACGATGGTCTTGCAGGCCATTGCTAATGCCATCAGCGAGAACAATCCGGAATGTCACCTCATGGTCGTGCTCGTTGACGAACGCCCAGAAGAAGTCACCGACATGCAGCGATCGGTGAAGGGTGAAGTCATCGCCTCTACGTTCGACCGGCCAGCTGAGGATCACACGATCATCGCTGAACTGAGCATCGAGCGGGCAAAGCGCCTCGTTGAACTGGGTCACGATGTTGTGGTGCTGCTGGATTCGATGACCAGATTGGGCCGGGCCTACAACCTGGCGGCACCTGCATCAGGCCGAATCTTGTCCGGAGGCGTCGACTCCACCGCTCTATATCCACCCAAGAAGTTCTTCGGTGCCGCGCGAAATATCGAAAATGGCGGCTCGCTGACGATTCTTGCGACGGCCCTGGTTGAAACTGGCTCGCGCATGGACGAGGTGATCTTCGAGGAGTTCAAGGGCACCGGCAACATGGAGCTCAAGCTCGATCGTCGTCTCGCAGACAAGCGCATCTTCCCGGCTGTCGATGTTGACGCATCGGGCACGCGTAAAGAAGAGTTGCTGATGGCCCCTGATGAACTCAAGATTGTCTGGAAGTTGCGACGCGTGCTGCACGCTCTCGATGCCCAGCAGTCGATTGAGTTGTTGCTGTCCAAGCTTCGTGAGACTGAAACGAACTATGAGTTCCTGATGCAGGTTCAAAAGACCACGCCAGCAGCTTCTGGGTCTAACGACGACGATTAGACCCTAGGTGTGTGCCACTGAGGCGCAACCCACAGGTGGGAATCCCCCGTTGGGGGGATGCCCGTATCCGTGTCATAATTGGAAGGTTCCGGTTCACGGTCTTTCGCATCCGCCAAGGTCCGACCCGGTCATTCGATGAGGAGAATCATATGAAGGCCGGAATCCACCCCGAATACGTTGAGACGACAGTCACTTGCACCTGTGGCAATAGTTTCCAGACTCGTAGCACTTCACGCGATGGTTCGATCCACGCGGACGTGTGCTCAGCCTGTCATCCGTTCTACACAGGCAAGCAGAAGATCCTCGACACTGGTGGTCGGGTTGCTAAGTTCGACAAGCGTTACGGCACCACCACCACCATCGATAACTAGCTTCGAACCCGGGCGCCGGCCCGGGGTCGGCCGCGTGTCTCCCCCGTCGCGCGGTCGGCCCCCGACCGGCGCCCGGTTCTTTTCGTGGGAGTGAATCCCTGCGTTCGGTTTTTTCGATGTGTTGGAGGGAGGCGCGATGTTCGAATCTTGTATTGAGCTAGAGGCCGAGCTCTCTGCTTTAGAGAAGTCACTAGCTGATCCTGCGGTGCATGCCGATCAGGACAATGCGAGGCGTCTCGGTCGCAGATACGCCGCAATCAGGCCTGTCGTCCATGCATACCGGGAATGGTTTGCGATCGCTGGAGATCGAACAGCCGCCCTTGAACTCGTTGATGTTGACCCATCCTTCGCCGCCGAAGTCACCGAACTGACTGCGCGTGAAGAGGAATCCGCCGAACGCCTTCGCGTCCTGCTCGTTCCTCGCGATCCCCTGGATGACAACGACATCATCATTGAGGTCAAGGCGGGGGAGGGCGGCGATGAGTCGGCACTGTTCGCCGGTGACCTTGCACGCATGTACATGCGTTACGCAGAGCGTCGTGGATGGAGCACCGAAATTCTGGACTCTGATGAGTCCGATCTCGGCGGCTACAAAAATATTGCCATTTCCGTGAAAGCGAAGGGCGTCCCAGAGCCTGGAGATGCACCGTATGCGCGACTGAAGTTTGAAGGCGGCGTGCACCGGGTTCAACGTGTGCCGGTGACTGAATCGCAAGGCCGAATCCACACCTCAGCGGCGGGCGTACTCGTGCTGCCTGAAGCAGAAGAAGTCGACGTCGTGATCGACCAAAATGATCTTCGCATCGACGTGTATCGATCGTCTGGCCCTGGTGGTCAAAGCGTTAACACCACTGACTCTGCAGTTCGAATCACGCACTTGCCCACGGGCGTGGTCGTGTCCTGCCAAAACGAAAAAAGTCAGTTGCAAAACCGCGAGCAGGCTATGCGCATCCTTCGGGCGAGGTTGCTAGCAATTGCAGAAGAGCAGGCGGCTAAGGAAGCTTCAGATGTGCGCCGGTCACAGGTGCGCACAGTGGATAGAAGTGAACGCATTCGAACCTACAACTTTCCAGAGAATCGCATCAGCGACCACAGGGTTGGATTCAAGGCGCACAACCTCGATCAGGTCCTAGACGGCGATCTCGATGCGATCGTTGATGCTTGCGTTGCATCAGATCGGGAAGCGCGTCTCACCGAATGATTCGCGAATAGACCCCATGACGTACTTCGTTGATCGAACTGAAGGTGGGCGCGCCACGGTGCGCGATGTGCTCTTTGATTCCGAGAGGCGCCTTTCGTCGGTGGGCGTGCCAAGTCCCAATGTAGATGCGAGCATGATCGTTGCTCATGTACTTGATGTCCCTAGGTCCCGTCTCATGCTGCAAGACCTTGTTGATGACGCACAGCGAGTCCAGATCGAGACGCTCCTGTCGCAGCGGCTTTCCAGGGTGCCACTCCAACACATCTTGGGCGTTGCACATTTTCGATACTTGGAGTTAAAGGTTGGGCCGGGTGTATTCATTCCGCGGCCTGAAACTGAACTCCTGGCTGAAGCGGCTATTCGCGCCCTTCGAGAGTCATCATCGAAAGTGGCTGTCGATCTATGTACTGGAAGTGGAGCCGTGGC